>JAPKCL010000095.1 GCA_028822955.1 Candidatus Poseidoniaceae archaeon | reverse complement strand
AGTCTCTTCGCATCCGAGAGACTCGGAAAGAAAGTAATTCTTTGCAATGATACTCCCGGCTTCATCGGTAATCGTCTTGGAATATACTTCGTTCAACGTTCTATTGCTGCCACATTGGATTATGGCTTCACCGTGGAACAGGCTGATGCTATGCTTGGTCGTCCGATTGGACTCCCAAAGACAGGAGTTTTCGCATTGATGGACTTGGTTGGAATCGATATAATTCCTGCCGTTGTTCAGAGCATGGTGGACAATCTACCACCTGAAGACCCACTGCACGCCATAGCAGGACGGGGAGAGAAAATGATCAGCGATATGATTGCCGAAGGGTACACAGGTCGTAAGGGTAAAGGTGGATTTTTCAGACTCAATACAGAAGATGGTAAGCGCACCAAAGAAGCTAGAAGCCTCATTGACGGGTCATATCAAACTGCTGTTCGCAATGCAGCTTTTACCTCTGCTAAAGTCGGTCGCCAAGGACTTAAACGCCTAATGACTCACCCAGACAGGGGTGCTGCTTTCGTCAAAGAAATATTACTTGATACATTTGCTTATGCTGCTTCACTCGTCCCGACAGTCAGTGAAGAGATTCATTCAATTGATGATGCGATGAAGGTAGGATATAATTGGAAGAAGGGTCCTTTTGAAATGATGGATTCCATCGGTCTCGATTGGCTCGTAAAGGAAATGAAATCGGCTCATATTGCCATTCCTGCACTCCTTTCAATGGCGGCAGAACGCGGTTCTTTTTACGGCAGAGAAGGGTCTGAAATAACTCGACTGAGTTCGACTGGAGAACCTACTCAAATTCTAAAAGGTGCACACGTAACTACAGTGGCAGATATTAAACGAAGACGAGGTAAGGCGATTCGAAGAAATGCTTCAGCCAGTATTTGGGATGCTAATGATGGAATCCTTTTAGTTGAATTCCATTCGAAAATGAATGCTCTTGATCCATATATCATGGAAATTCTCCTCGCTGCAGTCGACATTGCAGAAAGCGATGATTGGAAAGGAATACTCATAGCGAACGATTCAGCAAATTTCTGTGCAGGTGCGAATCTTGGTCTTGCATTATTTGCCGCAAACTTAGGTGCATGGGGTACATTAGAGGAATTTATTGCTCTGGGTCAAGAAACCTTTCAAGCTCTAAAATACGCTGATGTTCCTGTTGTTTCGGCGGCATCTGGTATGTGCCTAGGAGGAGGATGTGAAATTCTACTCCACTCTGATGGTATCGTCGCTCATTCGGAATCCTATATCGGATTGGTTGAAACTGGAGTCGGTATAATCCCAGCATGGGGCGGTTGTAAGGAAATGCTTGCACGGGTTACTACGGAGAAACTCGTAGGATTCGGGCCAATGGCTGCAAGCATGCTTGTCTTCGAAAATATCGGCATGGCTAAGATTGCTAAATCAGCACAGCAAGCCAAAGATCTCGGCTACCTTCGAGCAAGTGACCGCATCACAATGAACCGTGATCATGTTTTGGCGAATGCTAAGTCATACGTGCTCGAACTCGCCGAAGATTATACTCCACCTACTCCTCATGTCTACCATCTACCTGGACCTTCTGGAAGGGCAGCACTCGCTATGGCTTTGAACGACCTTGCTCTTGCCGGTCATGCTACACCTCACGACATTACGGTTATCGGTGAACTTGCAAAAGTTCTGACCGGCGGAGAATGTGACCATGTAGAGGAACTGAGTGAAGATGATATTCTTGCGCTCGAGAGAAAAGCAATCTCAACTCTCGCTCGAAATGAACTCTCACTGGCCAGAATGGAACATATGCTTGGCAAAGGAAAACCATTGAGGAACTGAAGGAGAGATGATGATGACTGTATACAAAGCACCTTTGAACGACTATAATTTCCTCTTCCACGAAGTATTCGATGTTGTCGAAGTATGCAATCGCTTGGGGTACGATAATATTGACAGAGAAATGCTCGATATGATGACAGAAGAATGGGCACAATTTGTGACCGATGTATGGAAACCATCAAACAGTGATGGTGATACATTTGGTTCTCAATTGAAAAATGGAGATGTGATCTCAGCACCCGGTTTCAAAGATGCCTGGAAACAAACTGTTGAGTCTGGTTGGTTACAATCAGTTTGCAAAGAGGAACACGGCGGTATTGAATTACCCCTTTTCTTCCGTAATGCAATGGATGAGCCAGCAATATCTTGCAATATGGCCATCTCGGTGGTAGCCGCATTGAGTCTAGGTGTTTATGACATAATAAGTAGCCATGCTTCACAGGAAAACATCGATCTCTATGCTGCCAAAATAGGCAGTGGAGAATGGTGTGGTACAATGTGCCTTACCGAAGCACATTGTGGTACTGACCTTGGGTTAATCAAGACCAAAGCAATCCCTCAAGACGATGGAACATTTACGGTGACTGGAACAAAGATTTTCATTACTGCAGGTGACCATGATTTGAGCGACAATATTGTTCACATGGTTCTTGCTAAACTACCTGGTGCACCAGAAGGTTCCAAAGGAATCTCGCTCTTCCTTGTGCCAAAATATCTCAGTGAGGGTGATGAACTTTCGAGTCTCAAAAATGGTACATCCATCTCAGGAATAGAGGACAAGATGGGATTGCATGGTTCGCCAACCTGTGTACTCAATTTCGATTCGAGTAAAGGTTGGCTCGTTGGAGAAGAGAATACAGGCATGGCGCTGATGTTCGAGATGATGAACAGAGAAAGACTCGCTACCGGAATGATGGGTCTTGGACTTGGTGAAATTGCCTATCAAAATGCATTGGCCTGGTCCTTGGATAGACGTCAAGGAAGAGACCTACGTGGCATGAAAGATCTCGATGCACCAGCGGATAACATCCTTGTCCATCCTGATGTCCGTCGAATGTTACTCAAGGCCAAAGTCAACTGTGAAGGGACCAGAGCCCTCGGAACATGGATTGGAATCTTACTCGATGAGATGAAAAGAGGTGATGAGGAAACCAAAGAGAATGCAACTGCTCTCATTGCATTACTCACTCCTGTCATGAAGGCCTATTCGACAGATGTTGGTTGCCAGAGTGCATCGCTTGCTATCCAAGTCATGGGCGGGGCAGGTTATTGCTCAGAATACGGGGTTGAACAGTTCTATCGTGATGTAAGAATCGCTCCCATCTGGGAAGGAACAAATGGAATACAAGCTCTTGACTTAGTCGGACGTAAAGTGACCCAAAACTTCGGTCATAACCTTCGACATTTGATGTGGCCATTACTTGAATTCATCGAAGAGAATCGTGCTCTTGAGAAAATGGCAGAATTCAATAAGCCGTTGCATAAAAGTGTCAAAGGGTTACAACAACTCACGCTTCTTCTCATGGCTGAAGGCGCTGGAAATCCTCACTTTTTGGCATCAGGTGCTACCGATTATTGTACATACTTCGGAAATACCTTACTCGCCTACTTATGGGCAAGGATGGCACGAGTGTCTCTTGATGCTAAGGCGAATGGAAGCGCTACTGAATTTCACGAAGCCAAACTTGCAAGCGCACGCGTCTTCTTTGCAGAAATCCATCCAGAAAATGTTGGACTTGCCGCTAAGATCGCTACAGGTCATAAGCATCTAATGTCATACCCTGAGGCTGCGTTCTGATGAAGTCGCAGTTCCCTATAAGCAAAGGTGCGGCTGCTTATTCAAAAAGTGTGCAATGGAAAATGACCTGGCCTTGGATCATATTCTGTGCCCTTATCGCTATCGAATTGATATTGTGGCGCCAAGATAGTCAAGTTCTGATAAATATCACCTTCTGGACAATTGCCTTTGCGATTGTATTGAATGCAACCTACTTGAGTTTGGAGGCAAAGGTCGTGGCGGCATTTTTCCTCGCCCATCCAAGGGTTGGAAAGGAGGATCTCAATCAAAATTGGCGCCTTATCGAGTTTACTGGATGGGGAGGAGACAAGCTAATGGGATCTTTCATCCCAGCAAAAGGTAAATCAAAAGGTTTGATTTTGTACATGCATGGATATTCATCTTCCATGGCTTGGGCAGAACATAGAATCACTCATCTGAGCGAACAAGGATTTGATGTGGCCGGTATAGACATGAGAGGACATGGTCGTTGTGACCTCAATCAAGACTGGACATTACTGAAAGTAGCAGCAGATATAGAAGCCTTTTTGGATACGATTATTTCAGAGTACAAGGAGGTGCCAAGAGTCCATTTCTATGGCCATTCGATGGGGGGCTTTCTTGCCCTAAGGCTGTCGAGTCACAAATCTGGATGGTGGGCCAATCAACTTGATTCGTTGATTTTGGAATCCTCTGTAGCATCAATACCAATGATTGTAAAAATGCGAGTTGGTTCAATGTGGAATCTAGGTCGCCCTTTGATTCGTCGAATTATTCGTACTGAAATGAAAAGAATTCATCCTGACTTGCCAATTACATTCTGGAACGCTAAAATACCACAAATCGGATTACCAAATATCCCAGTACTCACACTTCAATCTAAGAATGACACAGCACTCGGCAGAAAACATTACAATTTACTTAAGAAGCATATTCCTGATGATGGAAAAAATCAGTTTCATCTCATTTCGGATCTGGAACATACGACCCTTTTAGATTCAACGACTCGAAGGGATTTCATCGAGAAATGGTTGGAGAAAAGGAGTTGATTCATTGGGTAACGAAAAACGATTCAAGAACGCTGCAAAAGAAGTAATGAACCTCAGTAGCAAACCTGACGACAAGACGATGCTCCTGCTCTATTCGTTGTATAAACAGTCGACTGAAGGGGATATGTCTGGAAGGCTTCCCGTAACTGGAGGAATTGCTGCAATAGCAAAATACAGGGCTTGGAAAAAACTGAAAGGTAAGGATTCCCAAGAAGCGATGAAAGAATATGCCGACATTGTCGATAACTTACTGGAACGTTCAGAAAACATCTCAGAAATCGAATCATGGAATGGCCGTACAGTACTCATCAGTGGTTCCAGTCGAGGACTTGGACGTGCGATGGCACTGCGCTTCGCAGAAGAAGGAGCAAACCTTGTTCTTCTCGGGCGCACACTTGATGCTGATGATGGAAAAGGTTCTCTAAATGAAACCGCCGAAATGGTTGAATCTGCCGGTGGTAAAGCAGCAGTGGCAGTTTGTGATGTCCGTAATGATGCGGATGTGCTTGCTGCCGTCCAGATCGGAGTTGATGCATTTGGTGGAATTGATGCAGTCATTTGCAATGCTGGTGCGTTATTTATTGCAGCATTTGATGAAACTCCATTGAAAAGATTTGATCTTGTCCATGAAGTAAATATTCGTGCTTCATTTACCCTCTGTCAAGCGGCATTACCGCACCTACGAAAGAGTGATAATGGCCGAGTTTTGTTGATTTGTCCACCGATTTCATTGGATCCAAAATGGTATAAGGGGTCTTTGGCATATACAATCTCTAAATTTTCAATGTCGATGCTTGTCTTGGGTCTTGCAGAGGAATTATCAATCGATGGAATTTCTGTAAACGGCCTTTGGCCTGCCACCACCATTGATACTGCTGCTGTTCGATATAATGAAGCACTTGGTGGAGCTGAAATGGTAAGACGTAGTAGAATTCCAAGAATTGTTGGAGATGCTGCATTGGTAATAATGAGTAAATCAAGTGAATGTACAGGAAAATTCCACACCGATGAATCGGTGTTGCGAGAAGAAGGCGTAGAGGACTTTGACCAGTATGCTGTTGAGCCAGGCATGCCTTTGCAGCCTGATTATTACCTTTAGAAGGGGAATAATTCGATTCTTGTCAAACTCCAAAACCGTGTCATCACGAATGGTATACGTAAGGACTTGGAATTGTCCGTAAAGAACCTTCGGCATCTACAGTTTTGCCGGTAGGATTGAGCAATCAAGCTATTTTTACAGCACATTAAAGAATGAGAGGACGATAAACGAATTGATGAATCCTGAACTCTGGCTGGAAAATGTCCTAATCTCCATGGGGCTAGGACCCGATATGACGAATTATGCCATGCTGGGAATTGGTTCAATTCTTCTTTTAGTGGTTTGTGTCTTGGGTAATTTTGTAACAAAGAGGTTTATCGTTCAAGGTATCCAGAAGTTTATTGAAAATTCCAAAAACGATTGGGATGACATCTTTCTCAAAAATAAAGTGTTTAATTCCTTATCGACTCTGGTTCCGTTGATTTTAATTCAATACCTTTCGGTTCCAATTCTTTCGAATTTTTCTTCCCTCATTCCTTTTGTATATATTGTTGTAAAGGTGTCACTGGTATGGGTAATTACATCGGTTTTGGTAAAGGCGCTCAAAGCCATGGAAGAGGTCAGCACAAAAATCCCTTCTTTCCAAGACAAGCCAATTGTAAGCTATATTCAGCTTGCTTCGGTGATGATTTATATTGTGGCTTCAATCTTAATTTTTGCAACAATCTTAGATAAGGATCCATTAGCACTCTTGGGTGCTTTAGGTGCTTTAACAGCAGTTCTCATGTTGGTTTTTAAGGATACAATTCTTGGTTTGGTAGCAAGTATTCAGATTTCGTCGAATGATATGGTACGGGTCGGAGATTGGGTTTCCATGCCGAAGTACGGAACAG
>JAPKCL010000016.1 GCA_028822955.1 Candidatus Poseidoniaceae archaeon | reverse complement strand
GCAGCCGACGACGCAATGAGCATTTTCATCTGCACCAATGAGCTCAAGTGTTGGACGCAATACATCGTCATAATTTCTGCTGACGCCACCTACAAATCCATCTGCATCTCCATTCATCACCATTTGACTGGCAAAATAAGGTCGTGATTTGAGCAAACGATGTGCATCAGCATAGGTCATGCCTTTCCTACCGCGATTCTTCATCATACTTTCAGCAAAAATACCTTTTCTTCGTTTGTCTTCACGGGGATCGTAGGCTTCGTATTCAAAGTGTAATCCGAGTTCCTCCACCATGTTCTCAATACGTTGTACTGGCCCGAGTAATATTGGGTAACATATTTTCTGTTCAACCAACTGTGCGGCTGCCCGCAAGACTTTTTCATTATCTCCCTCAGGGAACACAATCCGTTTTCCTTTTCCTCGAACTTGATTGATAACATGCCGCATGATGGAATAGGAAAGGCCGAGTCGCGCTTCCAACTCTTCACGATAATCAGTAATTGAAAAGTCTTCAGGCTTAACGGCTGCGACTCCCTCTTCGACTGCTGCTTGAGCGACTGCTGAAGCTTCCCAAATCAGAACCCTACGGTCGAACGGTTTTGGAATAATGTAATCGGGGCCGTATTGCATTGTCGCGCCATCATAAGCTGCTGAAATGTAATCTGGAACCGGTTCTTTAGCAAGTTCGGCAAGTGCGTGAGTCGCTGCCATTTTCATACCTTGAGTAATATCTCGAGCACGAACGTCAAGAGCGCCACGGAAAATATAGGGGAATCCAAGAACATTGTTGACTTGGTTCGAGTAGTCTGAACGGCCGGTTGCAATAATGGCGTCACTGCGAACTTCCAAAATCTTCTCCGGTGAGATTTCTGGCGTTGGATTGGCAAGTGCAAAAATGATTGGTTTGGCGGCCATTGTAGCGACCATTTCCTTACTCACAAGCCCACCTCGTGAAAGGCCAAGCATGACATCAGCGCCTCGCAAAGCATCTGCTAAATCTCCCGCTTCCCGGTCGTGTGCAAACGGTGCTTTGTATTCATTCAATTCTCCAGCCTCAAGTCGGGCTTTGGTGACAATGCCTTTGCTATCAACCATTGAAATGTTTTCACGAGTCACACCGATGGCGACATAGTGGTTAGCACAGGCTATGGCACTCGCACCTGCTCCGATCACCACGACTTTGATAGAATCAAGGCTTTTTTCTTGTAATTCAACAGCATTCAACAAAGCCGCTGCCGATATAATAGCAGTGCCATGTTGATCGTCGTGCATGACTGGTATGTCGGTTGCTTCGGCAATACGACGTTCAATTTCAAAACATTCTGGGGCTTTGATGTCTTCAAGGTTAATTCCTCCAAAGGTTTTGGAAATGTTAACGACTGTTTCGATAAAAGATTCAGGGTCTTCAGTATCAACTTCAATATCAAAAACATCGATATCTGCAAACGTCTTCAACAAGAGGCCTTTTCCTTCCATTACCGGTTTACTGGCAAGTGCGCCGATATTACCTAGCCCAAGTACAGCAGTCCCGTTTGAAATAACAGCAACTAAGTTTCCTTTTGAAGTATAGCGATAGGCATCTTCAGGGCGCTCTGCAATATCGAGACAAGGATAGGCAACACCTGGTGAATAAGCAAGACTGAGTTCGTGAGCTGTTGAATGCGGTTTCGTAGGCACGACCTTGATCTTACCACGCGGTTCTGCTTCGTGGTATTCCAGCGCCTCTTTCCGAAGTAAGCGCTCCTTTTTATCGAGATTCATAGTTGTACCTTATCCAACGAAACAGGTCTTAGGTTTGAGTGTTCCGTGAAAACGGTGGGCTGGAGAGTCTATCTGTTCACCTGGATTCGATTTTCGGAGAACATGTTCTGTCGTGGAGAGGGACCAAGAATGTGTTGGAGAGAATGGGGGTAAGAGGTAAAAAAAGAAAGATTTAGTGATATTTTTTTACACGACCGAGGGGCGCGTTCAAATACCCTAAAACTCCGATTGTGTTTGATGAACATGAAGGCGAAGACGGCGGCCCTGCCTCGCGACACTCAGAGAGCAGTTCTTCTGGTCGTGTTGATGCTGCTTTCATCGGCTGCACCGTTACTCACAATCTCTGGCGTTTCTGCTCATGAAACCTCCATTGCTACTATTTGGCCCCAAGAGGGAAGCAATGATACAGGTTGGGTTCAACTCGATGCTGTTGGTGCAAACCCAGTATCAGGCGGGCAAGCCAGTGCTTCATGGACGGTCGAGTTCGCCCCTGGTGCCGACCTGTCTAACGTTTCATTCCAAATCCGTGTCGATGGAAGTGATGGTTTAATGATTGAAGAACCTATGCTTGTTGCAAGTGATATTGGCGTTAATTTACTCGACTGGCGAGGCCTCGGAATGCTTGGGTCTCAAGACAGTTTTACCGGCCCAAACCCTTACTCTGGTCGCTTGAGTCCGAACAGTGATTCTGGAGCGACATGGACGCTTCCATCCGATGCCGAAATCACAGAACTGATCATTGAGGCACTCTCACCGGTCGACCCTATGGTGGCACTCGCTCCTTTGGAACTCGTAATTGCCGCATCAGCGATTCATCCTGCTGATGGACGTATGTATCTTGCAATCGATGATGCTCTTTTAGCATTGGATTATTCAAACGATCCTCTTGTAATCGATGTGCTTGAGTTTAATTCGGAAATTAACGATTTGGCAATTGATACAACCAACAATCTGCTTCATGTCCTTACCGCAGACGGCGCTTTCCACGCCTTCTCACTCGACGATACAAGCGAACAATCTCCTCTTTCAATCCCTTCAATGTCTCAACCTGCCTCCGATCAATTCCTCATTGCCTCTAATGGAAATGTCTACGCTGCAAATGAAAACGGTATTGCACAGTGGGATGGTTTGAGTTGGAACTTCCCTATGACCAAAACATCACAAGGCGCAGCATTGGATATGCTTGAAGTCAACAATATCCTCTACGTTTCGTTTGACAATGAAGGCGTTGTACGGTGGGATGTGAACTCGGGGAACGCCCTTTCAACATGGTCAACCGCTAACAGCCTTCACTCTGATGAAATTACCGAAATGATGGTGTCAGGAAATCAATTACTCCTCGCCTCCCCAAGTAATGGATTAGCACGGTATGACTGGAGTTCTGGATTTTGGCTGTCAACTTGGGACGATGGTAATTGGCTGTCAAGCAATGCCATCAATGGAATGGCTCGTTCGGGCTCGGACTTATTCATCTTAAGTGGGAGTGTGCTCCATGAATACGATACTTCAGTTGGCGTCTTTTCAACTTCTCAGCCGATTTCGACGTTCGGATTAACTGGAGATGGTACGGATTTCATCGTATGGCCAGCCGTTGGCTCTCGTGCTCCAACAACTGAGACGTTGTTGCTTGGAAACGGATTTGGTTCATTTGCTGAATTGACCGCTGGTTCCACTCCACTTCAAACAGGAACTCTACTGATTGGAAGTGGTCCAACTTCATCCAGCATGCAAGATGCAACTGAATTGAATGGCGTTGTCTTTGTTGCCGCTGATGATTACATGAACCGCTTTGATGCACAAGCCTCTCGTTGGCTCCAACCTGTTTACCTTGGAACAACGGTCAATCACTTGATGAACGATGGCTCACATGTCTTTATCGCTTCAGAAAGTGGATTGCATCAAATGCACAATAACGGAACCTTGCTGCAAACGTGGGATTCCTCGAATACTGGGCTGCTAAGTGATGAGATTATACGGGTTGATTCAGATGGTTCTACCGCAGTGGGAATTACAGGAGAAGGGCAAATGATTGCAGTTGACCTTACCGGTAACGCAACCCCTGCTACGCCCGAATATGATGCAGCTGCAGTGGACTTAGCATTGTTTAGCAACATCGTTCATTTGGCCACTGATGACGAAGGAGTACTTCGCTATGATTTGTCAAATGGTACTTGGCTAACTCCATGGATTTCAACTGGAGTGAACGGAGCAGATAATGTTCCCGTGGCCGTTACTGGGGACATACTATACTTTGGAATCCCAGGATACGGTGTCGCCCGAAAAGACCTCTCTACAGGTGAATTGATGATTCCGCTCACAGCTGCTGGCAACACGCCTGGCCAAGGTAGCGCAACAAGTTCCCTTCCAAGTGACAATATCTACGCTCTTGAATCCGACGGTTTCAACCTCTACATTGGAACGCAACAAGGTGCGAGCCGATGGGACGGAAACCAAATGACGACTTTCGGCCAAGGCTCTTCTTGGGACACGCGCCCTCAACAGTTTTACGATTTCGCTGCCGTTTCAAGTATCTCAGGTGGTAGCCTCTATGCTGGCACCAATATCGGCGTGTGCAAGTATAGCATTGCCACACTGGGAATCAACGAATGCCTCAACGTATACGACGGTATGCCAAACTGGGCGACCTACTCTGTTGAAGCAGATAGCTATGGCTACATCTTCGGAGGAACGACGTCTGGAGTCGGAATTATCACTGCATCTCCTTACGAAGTCATCGGAGAATGGGAAGCTGGAGAGCAAACCCAAAACGCACCTGTTGAAGTCATTGGCGATATCGCTTACATCGGTCTTGACGGAATAGGTATTGCTCGCTACGATATGCCGAACAATGCTTGGCTCACTCTTTGGACTGAAGACAATGTATTGGATGGCGGGAACGAAGATGTAACTGGCTTGGTTGCCGACATCAACGCAGGACAAATCTGGATCGGCGGTGATGACGGTTTCCAACTGCTCAACACGACTACTGGAGCAGAAGTCTACGATATTGAAAAGTCGAGTAATTTGTTTGCTGGTAACGGTAATCCTCACGACTTGATTGTCGATGGGGACATCATGTACTACAATGACCGTACGAGTAGCGATAATGTATTCCGTATTGATATTGCCAACTATGCGAGTTTAAGTTCCTTAGATGCTGGAGCTGAACTTAATGAAAACGGCGGCGACGTAAACGGAATGAACATCGTTGACGGCAAACTCATGGTAAGTGTCTCATCTGGAAACTGGTGGGATACTGATGGTTCTGGAGGTATTGCTCAATGGAACATTTCAAGCAACTCATGGGATACCAGCATCTTGCCAATTGGGCAGGTAGACAGAGTCACTGCATACGAATCCTCTTCAGGAAACATGTGGGTTTCGTGGGGTGAAAGTAATCTTGAGCTTATCGCTGCAAACGGAACGACCATAGGTACATGGGACGATGATGACTTTGATTTCCCAATCCGAGAAATCCTCGAATATAACGGGGAAGTCTTGTTCGCTACCGAAGACGGTGTTGCCCGATACAATGAGACAACAAACCAATGGCTCACAATGTGGGAAGAAGGAAACGGACTTCCGAACAATGCTGGCAGTAGAATCTACGAATTATGGACTGATGGAACAAACCTCGTCACCGGCGGTGGAGACATCAGTGGCTTCGGGCAATTCCAAGGCGGATCTGTATCTCACTGGGACGGAACAACATGGAATCAATTTGACCTGGGACAAAGTGGAACCCCGGGCGGTTACCCACTTTCAATGGCTATGTGCGGCGGAGTGCTCAACATCGGAGTCTATGCAAACAATGGCGGAGTGGCCCGTCTCGATTTGGCAAACAGTACCATGATTGGCTCCTTTACTCGCGCTGATTGGAATGAAGATTATGGCGAAGTTTCTGGCGTCGCTTGCGATGCAACCGACACACTTTACGTCGCTTTCTATGAAGATGAAGCAGACATCAAAAAGTACAGTTATTCTTCAGGATCATGGATTACGCCAATTACAAGTTTCACCAATGGTCTGCCAAGCGATCGAGTTTGGTGGGATGCTATCGGCTATGCAAACGGGCAACTTGTCCTTGGGCACGGAATTGGAACAAGCGGAAGTAATATCATCGGAGGCGGGTTTACCATTATCTCGAGTTCTGGGGGTTCAAATGCCCAAGCCAACGTCAATGGTGCAGGCTCATCTGTAACCTCTTTCCAATGGTTAGGGACTGAATGGCTCGTTGGTCAAGCAGGTGGCTCTTCCGGATTTAGTAAGGTTGAGACTATTGGTTCACTCGGACAAAACACCATTGCAACTCTTCCAGGGCTCGTAAGTGGTCAAGTGACGGCAATGAATGGAAACTCGACGCATCTTTGGGTTACCACTTCGGGTACAAATCAGGGCCAAGGACAGTCAAGTGGGGCAGGTTTGCTCCAAGGTGAATGGCAAACTGACGGCTCAATATTGTGGCAGAATGGCTGGACTATGGCTGCAAACAGCAAGGCCCAAGATACCGAATTGATTGGGACTGATCTGTATATTTCTTCAACGCCAACTGGATTGTATAAACTCGATACACTGACTGGCATTGTCACGCGATTAAATGGCGGATTGCATGGTTACCTCGATGGAATGGTGCTTGATGGTACAACGCTCGTTCTCGGACTGATGGGCAGTGGCGGCTCTGCACCAGGTGTGCAACTCTACGACCTACAAACTGGATACGGCAACGGCAAACTTCTCGGCGGATTGCCGTCAAATGGTGTGAACAATTTCGCTGCGACCTCCGACACTCTCTACATTGCAACAAATGGCGGCGTGGGTCGTTGGGATTATGCCGCCAGTGACTGGATTAATCCACTTACCACAACAGATGGGCTACCAACCAACGTCGTTGAAGATGTCCTCGTTGACGGCAATTCTCTATGGATGGCTACGACTGGTGGTTTGGTTGAAATGAACCTCACTACCAATGCAACAACACTCTACAACTCAGCCTCGGGTCTCATGGGAACTTCAACCATGTCACTCACGAGTTATTCCTCGACAACCCTCCCTTCGACACTGTTCATCGGACACGACGGTGCTGGAAATGAACGACCTGCGGTCACCACAATCGATTTGACTTCAGGAGCAATTACAGGACATGAGTTTGACCAATTGCCATCCAATAATATCGATGCTTTAGCAAGTGATTACTGGGGCATCCATATCGCGACTGATATTGGACCAATGACCCACTGGAACAGTACTTCTTCGTTCTTTGAAAATGGAATTCCATCTTACCAAGTCTTTGGTTGGCCAGTTGAAAAAATGATTAGCGATGGGGACAATGTTCTGGTCTTCGGAGGTAATGGTGTTTCAATTGTTGAAGCGCGAACGAGTTCTCACCAAAACATCAAGATGATTTCAATGCCATTACTCACTGGAGGAACAATTTCCTCAGACTACATTTGGCTTACTACCG
Organism: Candidatus Poseidoniaceae archaeon; assembly: GCA_028822955.1. GTDB lineage: Archaea > Thermoplasmatota > Poseidoniia > Poseidoniales > Poseidoniaceae > MGIIa-L1. The sequence goes on along the minus strand of JAPKCL010000016.1, from coordinate 16,976 downwards.
ATGGGGAAGGATTGTATGGATACGAAAATAATCCCCAATTTTCAGAACTTGAACGAGTTTCTGTTCGGTATGCAGACCCGTTAAATGTTGGATTCAATTTAGTGACTCAAGACATTACCGATATGACTCATCCTGGCATGAGTATTACGCTTGTAGACCTCAATTCAACGGTGAACCTCGACTCGACTCAAGGCGTTGTTGGAACCAATGGAATCTTATTCCAAGCCGTTCCTTTGGCATTCTCCTCTCCAGTGAACAATGCTGCGACATGGGCTCATTCAAAGAGCCTCAAATACAATGCAACCATTGAACTCAACAACAACCCTGATTTTGAAACGGCATTGCAACTCGCTGTGGATAACGGCATTATCGTCAATGGAACTCAATTCATGCGAATGACCTTGCGCTCTCCTTCAAATGGTTCGTTACAGGTTCGTCTCATCTATGATTATGTTCGTACTGAAACGCCGATTGCTATGACCGATCTCATTGACAGACCTGATGACGGCGGTGGAGCATTGTTAGCTAATTGGAGCCTTGTTCATGATGATAACTTCGCCCGATACCTCGTCTACGTCAATGACGACCCTGTTTGGACGGTTAACGGTACGCCTCTCACTGCTGATGCCCTCGCTGGACGCACGATTGACAAAGCAGTTTCATTGCACAGCCGCCTCTCCAGTGAAGTAACTACTGCCAACGGAGTTCCTCTGGTTGATGGTGAGCAATACTACGCAGTTGTTGTTGTTGAATACGACGATGGACATTTAGGCACTCCTTCCCCAATTATGGGTCCTGCTTCACCAACCAATGAGGTTCCTCTCTCACCATTGTGGGCAAATGCTGGACCGCATGAAGGCGGTGCTGATGGAGACTTAGAAGTTGAATGGGCTCGCTGTACTTCTTTGGATTTAGCAGGCACCATGATTTACGCTTCAACCAGTTCAATGACCGATGTGTTGGGATTGACCCCCGCGGCTGAAGTTGACAAGACGGAAGGAAACATGACGGTTTTATCACTTGATAGCGGGCAACCTTACTGGCTTGCACTTACATGCGTTGATGAGTCGGGTCAAGAAGATCTGATGAATCCAACAATTATTGGACCCGTGGTACCAACGGGTGGATTGAATGATAACACTGCTCCCCCAAAGATGGAGAACGTGGCTGCCATTGACACCCCGGATGATGATGGTGGACGAATCACCGTTTCATGGGATATCAATCCTGCAGAAGACTGCACGTTCTATGCTGTATTTATTCGATTATCTTCGGGCAATTTTGATGGCGAGATGATTCCATCCGCTTCTGTTGTAAACAGTGGATATTCTCAAGCGAAAATCATTGATGATTGCTCTGAAACTTCAACGACTATTACGAGCATCGATGGCGTTGCACTTCAAGACGGACAAGCATACTACGTCGGCGTCGTTGCTTACGATGACTGGTTGAATGTGAATCTCGAAGATGTTGACCTCCTCCGAGTCACTCCACTTCGCAATACTGCTGGCAGTGGAACAACCCCCGACCGAGTCGGTACAGTCAATGCTTTTGACCACCCTGATGACGACGGAACTGCAATTGATGTCATCTGGTCGATCTCAGATGCTGATGACTTCTCCCACTACATTGTATGGGCTGCTGACCAACCAATCTCGGACCTTTCTGTTGCTTGGGCTGCATTTGGTGACGATGACGAAAAGTGTGCTTGTTTGAAGATTAACAAACAGTGGATTGATGAAGATTACAATCCAATTGAATTGTCGATTTCAACCGCCCTTTATGGTGGCGATTCAATTATTGATTCAACACCTCAAATCATCAAACCTGATGTTGAATTGTTCGTTGTCGTAACTGTGCACGACCTTGCAGGAAACGTCTATCTCACAGACTTACCTCAAGCCAGTGTCATTCCAATCAACAACCTGCAAGATGTTACTGCACCTGCACCACTGGAAACGCTCGAACTGTATGACCGTCCAAATGATGACGGAAGCGCTTTACTGCTCGACTTTGAGTTGAGTAATGAAAGCGATGTTGCGAGTTATGAAGTCTATGCCGCTACCTGGTCATTTGATGCCGTTGGCATGGGAAGTACAGGACCTGCAACGCCAGTTGCTGTTCTTTCACGGCTTCCTGAACTACCACTTACCATTGAGATTGTTGCCGGAGATACACCGGTCATTGCTGGACAAGAAATCTGGGCTGTCGTGGTCGTACGAGATACTGCCGGTAATGCTCAAGAAATTAATTTGGCGAGTGTTTCAGCTCAGTCGGTTGATGATGGAGTCGATGACTTGGGCGGATACCTCAGCGAAATTGAAGATGTTGTACTGTCTTGGAATTCGGAAAAGAATATTTTGGTAGAGTGGAGCCATTCAGATGATTCGAGTGTCCGTGGCTATCGGGTTTACATTTCGAACTCGGACTTTTCTTCAAACTCTGAAGCTGATTTTGTTGCTGAAGTGAAGGCGTCGAATTCATTCCTTATTACCCCCAATAATTACGACCCATTGGTGAACACATCTGCCTGGTATATCGCAGTAACACCATTCGATGACCTCTTTGAAAGAGAAGAAGTTGATGCATTGATGCTCGATACCTTTGGAAAGGATACTTCGAATTCGGATGGAGGAGAAGATGCAACGAATGAAAACGAGTTCTCCTCTCTGCTTACCACGCCAAATCTTCTGGCAGCAGGACTGTTGGTTATTGCGCTCCTCTTACTGGTTGCGATTGTTCGCTCACGTGGAGGACAGCGTAGCCGAAACCAAACACTCGAATTACAAGAAGCAACTTGGGGGATTCAGGATGACAATTGGGATGATGTCGGCGTACCTGCTCCACCTCCAATGCCGAGCAAGGCTGTACCGGCTCTTGATCCAAACCAAGGAGAGAACATCTATGCAGCAGCTCAACCTCTTGTCAATCAGGACCCTTATGGTCGACCTGCATACCAACCAGCGCAGCCAGTCATGCAACCTGCTCAAAACAATGCATTATTGAACGACTTGGCAGGGTCTTCGTCGCCACAACTTCCTCAAGCGAGCATTGATACATCATTCTTGGATGACTTGCTTTGAGGCGTATCGATGAGTGTAGGCAATTCCGGTAATCCGCGTGATGCAGTCTTTACGACTGCGTTGTGGAACGGTGCTTTTGCTTTAGCTGATTGGGAACTCCACGCACAAAGGTTGGCTGAAAATGCCAAACGGTTACGTCTTGAATTGCCTCAAGATATGGCTCAACAACTCAGTGACTTTTTTGAGAAAGAAAAGTTACAACATGGGCCCTCTCTTGAACCTTCAATGCTGGTTCGGATTGAATGCTTTCGTACAGGAGAGATGGCAATCGAAGTCCGTAAGATTTCTTTCCGTAACGAAGAGATAGACGCAATCACTCTACCTGCTCCACGTTGGTCTTCAAAAGTAAATGGAACGAAACATGGAGACTGGAAACCCTATCGGGAAGCACACGAACTTGCTGAAAAACGTGGTGCTGACCTTGCCTTCCTCATACACGATTACGCCATTGTCGATGCTGATAGAGCGATGCCTATTGTTCTCGATGATGATGGGACTGCATGGGTTGCAGCACAAGACGAAGGGGGAGTCGCTAGTATCACTCTCGATATCCTGATAGAAGGACTGGAAGCTGCTGGAATTCCTGTTCATTTTGGTCGATTAAACGAACGCTTGGTGGCTCGTGCTGCCGAAGTAGTTGCAGTTGGAAGTGGTATTGGAGCATGCCGAGTACTTTCACTCGATGACGAAATGCTTGGCGAAGGTGTTACTCTTAGTAAGAGATGTCAATCGCTTTTAGAGAGTCATTACCAAGACAGCGCAACATGGTTTGATGTGAGGTCGGAGCTATGAGTCAACGTTTTCTTTCCTTCCACGCCCATTTACGTGAGATCGGATTAATTGGAAAAGAAGCAGTCCACTTTGGTGGACCTGATGATGTACTGCTCTATTCCGGCGGACCACAATCACACCTAGCCCAATATTCCATGCTCTGCGGTCCATCTCGAAAGCGAGTGTTAGTACGACAACCAAGTCGGAGAGATGTTTCACCTGCCCAACAACACAGCCCACTCAAAGGAGAAGTGCGATTGGTAAAAGAAAAGTCTCCATTCGTTGCTGAAGTTGAAGAATGGAAACATGGATGTTGGTACCACTTAACCTCGATTTTTGCGAATTCACTGCCAGAGCTTTTGGAGAAATTACACTCACACACTCCAAAAGAATTCTTTGAAACATCACCCGATTTATCTTTGCCTCAACGACCTTTTTGGTCAGGCGCCCTGGCTTATGATATGGTTCAATGGACACGACCTCTTCAACTCCAATATTTACCAGATGAAGGCGAATTACTGGTTATCTTGTGGCTTGTTGAGCGAATGGTTATCCATGAAAAATCCACTGACTTAATTCAATGCTATGGACTCAAAGACGACCGATGGTGCCAAGAAGTATCTCAATATTCAGAACACGATTCTGTTTTACAAACATTGGCTGAACCTTCTGCTTCACTTGAAACAAGTTCGATGACGGATGACCAGCATGAACAAGCGATTGAAGCAATACGTGAAAGCATCCGAAAAGGACAGATGTACCAAGTCAATGTAGGGCGGTGGTGGAATGGAAAAATCCTTGAACATCCTCGCCGGATATTCCAACGATTGAATGAGGCGAACCCTGCGCCATTCTCAGGCTACCTGGAAGCGCCTGACTTGGGATTCTCTTTGGTGTGCTCATCACCAGAATCATTACTCAAATCCAATGGAGAGTCGATATTTACCTCCCCGATAAAGGGCACACGTCCCCGAGGTTCTAACCCTGAACAAGAGAATGAACTGCGAAATGAAATGATCCATGATGAAAAGGAACGCTCGGAACATCGGATGTTAGTAGACCTCATGCGTAATGATATCTCGGCGGTATCAGAAGTTGGAAGTGTCCAAGTTGAACGCTTCGATGTAGAAGCTTATGCACAGGTACAACACCTTGTATCTCATATTTCAGGTGTGTTAAAAGAAGATACATCTGGACTTGATGCCTTGCAGGCTGTCTTTCCTGGCGGCAGTATAACCGGCTGTCCCAGAACTGTAGTTTGTGCTGCTATCGATGAATTAGAACAACGGCCACGCTCTTTTTGGACGGGGTCCATTGGGTGGGTCGATATTACTTCAGGTGCCTGTTCATGGAACATACTGATTCGGACTCTAATTGCAAGAAAACAACGTGGGCAATGGCATGGAAGTATTGCCGCAGGCGGTGGAATTACAATTGGTTCCGACCCAAAAACCGAAGTTGAAGAAGCAAAATGGAAGGCGGCTGCTCTTCGAAAAGCATGCGGATGGATTGATGGTGAACTCGCATTGTTGCCTATTGGTGAACTCGCAATACATCAATTGGAAGTTGAGGCGGCTCCAATCGCGTCGGGTGAAGGGAAGGTTCGATTCATTGATGAGAAGACTCAATCAGAAGGTTGTGTTTTATTGATTGACAACCTCGATTCATTTACCCTCAATATTGCGCATGCAATCGCCGGTTTAGGGCGAGAGGTTCTAATCTACAAAGCAAGAGATGGCAATTCAGACCTGAATTGGAATGAAGAAGCGTGTGTTGAATTTGTACGTCGCTTCCAACCGACTCACATTGTACTTGGGCCTGGTCCAGGAGAACCTACTGACTCCCCACTCACAATGAGTTTAGCTCATTCGGCCCTCTCCGGTAAAGTTTCGATTCCAATTCTGGGGATTTGTCTGGGACACCAAGCACTTGGAATGGCTGCTGGGATGAAGTTGATACAATCCCCAAATGGGCCAGTTCACGGTGCGCCACGGGTCTGTTTGCATAACCAAACAGGTATATTCTCCACGTTGCAATCCCCTACTCACTTCACCCGCTATAACTCACTGTCAATTGCTTCAATGGAGAATGGACCATTCATTGAAACTGCACATGAAGAAGACACAAAAATGGTCATGGCAATACAACATCCAAACGCACACATTCACGGAATTCAGTTTCACCCAGAGTCTGTTGGTTCGAAAGAAGGGCTCGAATTGCTAAAGAATTTCCTCGCTCTTGAAGCGGATGATTGAAGAATCGTGCGCGAGTGGCATGAGTTGAGGGAGTAGTATGCCGACTTGCCGACATTGTTCAAGCACCTATTCCCGAGAGCAGTTCATCCATGGAAATGGACCGAAAGCACAAGTCTGCGTTCGATGCGGTCTTGAGAAAGGTTTGGTCACAGAAGAAGATGCTGCAAACATGTACGATGATTCTCTCAGTAGTGCTCGACTACAAATTATGGCTCGCCGATACAGCATATTCATGTATATTCCATTATTGTGGACTCTTTGGATCTTGGTCCTAAGTGATGTTAGCCCTTGGGGTTGGTATTTCCTCGGTCTACTCATTGTATTGACACTGCTTGCACCGATTTGGTTCATCTACCGCGGTGGCCAATATTCGGGTGACATGGCACGTCTAACCCCTGCCTATGAACGCCCTGGCGGCCATTGATTAGGATTTAGCGTGTATTTTGAGGACATCACCGTCACTCATCTCGTGTTCTGCTCCAACAACACGACGGGTTCGACCGTCAACGCCTCGAATAAAGCCATCACCAAGGTCGCTGTGAACTTTGTAGGCCAATAGTTTCGCTTGAATTCCTGAAGGAACCACAAAAGCATCGGGAAGAACCTTGCCATCACCATCTGTCCAATGTGATTCGTCTTGTACAGGATACACGACAATATGGTCAAGTTCGTCGAACAAGACTGTGTCGAGAAGCGTTGACACGCCGGTGCCATTGTGTGTTGAAAGTCGCTCCAGCATGTGATTCAAGGCTTTGAGTTGTGGCTCGGTAAGAGCATCTTCATTGTTGAACTGAAAACTATTCTCACCCGGAACATATGAAATTAAATTCGCAGATTCTGCTCGACGAAGGGCTAATTCCATATCGGCCATACAAGGCATGAGGCTACCATTTGTCGTAATGCCTTGAAGCACTTCCAGTGGGGCAATGTCGAACTTGTTTGCAGCGATATGAATTGGAAACAGTGCGGTACGAACATGAACTGCAAGTGATGTTATCGTCTGTTGGTCCCAATCCCAAGGCCTTCCAAGAACGCCATGTTCATTTTTGAATGCTTCAAACGAAATACCAATTGATTGAGATGTTGCCCCGAGCCCGGTTAATTGCTCGTGAATGTAGCCGACCAAGCCTTTCTCTCCTTCAGCCTGAACACGGCGAACACCGCGTGTCCAACCATCATTCAACAACCCTGCAATCCAAGCATCTAATTCTCGCCCGAGAAATTCAATCTCTTCTTCTATACGTTGTTGTGCAGTTTCTTTACTCTGATTTGCACCTTGGGGGTTTCCTTCAAGATCCGTAGTTCCTGCTGCATCAATAACTTGAATCAATGCATCACAATTGGCTAAATCAGCAAGGAAAGCATTGCCCCTGCCTTTCCCTTCACTCGCTCCAGGAACAAGGCCGGCAATATCAACTAAAAAACACGGCACAAGACGGCGATGAGCGACACAAGAACCTGTCCTGGGCTCACATAAGCTTCCCTGTCGAGGGTCGTCCTCAGAGATTGGCTCGATTCGCCCTTCAGCCTCCAATCGTTGGCGGATATCCTTGCAAGGACATTCGATACGTGCCGCTACAAAGGCGACACCGACGTTCGGTTCAATGGTACAAAACGGGTAATTGGCAATATCCACTTTTGCTAAAGTTGCTGCACTAAAGAAAGTTGATTTGCCAACATTCGGTTTGCCGACTAATCCAATTTTCACAGTGATCCCGCCATATGAGCGCGTTCACTCTTCTTCAGATTCGAGAATGTCGGTCCGTATTTTGGCCAGCATAATATCTAACTCAGGGAGATTGATAAGGCCGTCACCATCAAGGTCAACTGCAGAAACCAGTCGGCCCATTTCCCAAGGTGGAAGGTTCGCAATGTTTGCTTTTACCAATGCTTTTTGGAATTCAAAGCCATTAATCTCTCCAGAGCCATCCAAATCGATGGCAGTAAAGAATTCGAATATCGACTGTTTGGATTGCGAGAGGTATTGAGCAAGCAGAACAAGTTCTTCTGGAACTGGGAATTCTGTAACTTCATCATTATGGAGTTGTGCAGACACTTGAACGATTGAAGATCCGCCTTCGTCTTCTTGGACATCACCGATGTGAAGGGTTGTATCAACGCCAACGCCTCGGGCTAGCAAGGTACGGATTGTGGTTGAGCCATCGACTAGAGTGTAGGAATCGATTTCACTCTTTACCGACGTATCAGAGTACGAAGCATTGTTCGGACGTCCGGTGTGAATCATCGCCAAAGCAGCAATAATACTGGCTAATGTCACCATGTAGAACATAGCTGCAGAAACTAAGAAGAAGCCTTCTGTTGAAGCAACTGCATCCTCAACGCCTGAGTTTGACACTGCATAAGCAGTGAAGTCTCCCATAAGTGCTGCAATGGTTGAAGCAACACCGCCAACAATAGTGAACCAAACCGCAAGTTGAGCGTTCTTGGCCTTAGCGAGTTTCTTTCCAGCAATCAATGGGTAAGAAGTGAAAATCGCTGCAAGCATCATCAAACTTCCAACAGTGGAAATGAATCCTGTGTCAACAGTTTGTGCCATTGAACCAAGTTTATCCATTCCAACAAATGTATCCATGCCAGTGAAGAAACCTCCGACGGCATAAATTGGAAGAATGAGCATGGCTGCAGTAGCCGCAAAAGCACCAGGGCTCTTGACGATTTTTTCAGGGCTGGAGGCAGCGGTTGCAACCATGTTGAACGAACCTGCAAGCAAAGGAAGAAGCCCGAGTGTCATGAGAATTGCACCAATGTTCTGCAAAAATTCTCCACCGTCTGCAGAAGAAACGAAGAACGGAGGGATGGTTACAAAGAGGAACAGCATGCTCACCTTTTGCATCGATTCTGACCAAACTGGTTTCCCAGCAGTAAATGGAATGACGTGGTGGGCAACTGCAAAAATCAAGGCCAGAGGGACCCATCCGGTGAAGACTCGCTCTGCCATCCAAACAGTTTGTGTCGAATCGAGAAGTTCTCCAAAGAAAATCAAGAGCATTGCCATAATTCTCGCAACCAAAGCAAGCACGAGGAACCATGTTGTTGGCGAGAGGTCGTTATGTTCTCGGTGACCTATCGTGATGAACACGTTGATGAGAAGAGCGATGTGGAGAAGTGAGCCTGCCACATACATCGAGAGGTTTTGTAGAGTTTCGAGAACGCTTGCTTCATTGGCGACATTAAGGAGAGAGAGGAGCGCAGGTAGAAGCAGCGTAACTATGGTTGAGACCGTAAGTAGAACTGCAACCATCGAAGCACTGGCTTCACTTGCCAATCGGCCTTTGGAAGCACGAGAGATTGCAACCAATGCTGCACCAACTAAGAGATAATTCAACGCTGTTGAGAAGAAGATTGCAGTATAATCGGTAAGCATTGAACCATCATCATAACTCCAGCCAATACTGGAAAGAGAGTTCAGAGCAGTTGGGTCGTAGCGGTGCCAGATGCCGAGGAACATACTAAGACATGCCATGAAAAACCAAGCCATACCAAATCGGAGCCATGTTTTGGTACCGCTTCCAGACTTGTCGCTGAACAGATCAATCAATCCGGCTGGGGCTTTATTTAACAAAAACATTCCAATTTGACTAAGAGAACTGGACATTCCACCAATCCCTTTAACCATAGAGTTCGATACAAAAAAGAGGGTAGCAATTAACAGAGTTGCTGAGATAAATACTGTTTCCATACATCACACCTCCTTAGTCTACAATGACCTCACTTAGAAGCGAAGCGACAATCGCTCCAATTCCAACTAAAATTCCAATGAGATAGTACCAAATTCCACTGCCACCAAGATTTCCAATCAAAGGAACAAGTTCACCAAGCAAAGGAAGGTTATCCCAGCCAAATACATTTGAGAAGAGTGCAAGTATGCCGAGAAGACCAACGGAGAAAAGTGTCAGAAATACCCGACTGCTCGACGGTTCGCCTGTTCCAACAGTCACATCTGGTAGAGTTGTTGTGTTTGTCATTGCCCTTCACCCTTACATGACCCCATAGGGGTCATTCCGCCCACTCGTAATGCGGTGATAAACATTCACTCCGCTCAAAGAGGATTTTATCGATTGAAAACCTTGGCTCAAGGGGAACGAAGGCGGTCGAGAAGATTCCCCCGACGATGCTTTGAGATTCCTAATGGCACTGGGAGTGCTTGTTCCAAAAGTATCTCTTCATTCCATGCTTGTTCACATGAACATGAGAGCCCTTTGAACTCTTCAAGTTCACCAGAAACCGCATACCGTTCAATAGCAGCAACAACAACTGAATCACAAGCACCACAATTGTGAGCGCCTCGAACTCTTCCACCTGCTGTTGGGTGAATAATGAGGCGGCAAACTTGGTCTTTATCTCCGTTTCTTCCACCATTCGGATGGATAGTTGGGTGAACTCGACGAATCAATTCGACCAGAGACCAAAGCCAAGGAGGCCGATATTCATTATTTCGGTGAAGGCGGTCGATGATGGTCCCCCGCTGAATATTCATTGGATTAACAGAGATTTCATCACTACGCTGTGCTACGTCTTCAATCCATTTAACGCCATGATTCAATGCATCAGCTTCGCTCATGAAAGGTGGTTTAAACATCAAATAGGTCTTCACTCGAATATCGAACTTTTTCAAATTTTCAACAGCGCGGTCCCAAGATTTTGTCGTAAATCCCTTGTTTACGTGGAACCGGAGGACTTCGTCATCATAGGCTTCAAGGCCAACTGCTACTGCAAAACTTTGATTCAATTGTGATGCCCAAGCCAGTTTTTCTTCTGTCAATTGCTCACAGCGACTTTCTACAATCAGTTCTTTGCCAAGGTCATGGCAATCTCTCAAAACAGTTTCTTGAAACTCAACTGGAATCTCTCGATCTTCAAGCAGAGAGCCACTTGTGTACACTTTAACCATTCCATGGTCTTTGAAATCTTTAAATTTCTTCTTAGCATAAGCCCATTGCGCATGTAAGTCATCATTGGTAACATCATCGCGTGTATCATTGAAGTAACCACAGAAAGTACAACCGCTCGACCACCACCAATGGCATCCCTTTGTACGCAGAATTACAGTCACTGCGCTACATGGTGTGCCATCAGCGAGTGTTTCAGGCGTGTAGTAAACGGTTGCGGGTTCACTCGCATCCCATGATTGTTGACGAGCAAGGGCCCATGGGGTATTTGCAGGCGCCTTGACCAAATCGTGGATACGGGCGCCCTTGTTGCCTTCTCCAACTAAAGTCAATGATTTTGGCCCCGACATCGTGTTCCCCTATGGGAAGTGGCTCGGCTTTGGTGTTTCAATCCACCGCCCAACAGAATCGGCTTAATCGCTCACTGGAGTGAACAGTATTGTCGAACCTGCTTGAACGAACTCTCCTTTCGGATGTGAAGGATTTTGTTCTTCTGCAGAACAAACATTCGGTGTAAAGAGTGATGCTGGCACACGAAGGTCAACACGGGAGCCGAGACGAATCATACCGTAACGTTCCCCTCGTCGAACTTCGGTATCGACCTCAAGCCAAGGGACGATGGTTCGTGCGAGTGCGCCCGATATTTGTGTCACTTCAACAAAGATACCATTCTCGCCTTTGAACACACTTCGAACTCTTTCATTGTATTGACTTTCTTTTTTGTATGCTGCGACAAAAGGTCCACGTCGGAGACCTTTTCCAGTTCTGTGTTCCATTCGATGCAATGTTCCAGCAAAGGGCGCTCGATTCACGTGAACATCCAATGGAGACATGAAGACGGCTACTCGATAGACATCGCTCTCCGATTCTTGGCCTTTAACAACCGCTTCAAAGCGTTGTTCGGTTTCGAATAATAATGGATTTGAAGTAGGTTCTGGAAACCAATCACCTGTCAACGAATCGAACTCACACACTCCAGACTCGAGTTCATCCTTCGATGGTCTTCGTCCAACAGCACGTTCACGGCGAACAAACATGACATGGCCGTCTGCAGGACTGACTAACACGCCTTCGTCACGAGGAATCGGTCGATCAGGGTCTCGCCAAAAATTTGCGAAGAAGGCTGAAAGCATAAAACAAAAAATTCCGAAGAACGGAATCAATCCATACAATGAATCGATGGTCGCTCCAATAATTAAAGCGCTACCACCCATCAAAATCGGAATGATGACTGGAGCGTGGCCACCGTGGGCCAAACCTGCCATTGAAAATCGCCTCACTCTGCCCAAGGGTCTTGGCCATCTGCCCAATTAGAAGCAACGGTCGTTTCTGGAACTGCTTGCTCCTCGACAACTTCTTCTGTTGCTTCAACGGCTTCAACGACTTCAACGGCTTCTGTTGTTTCTTTGGTGGATTGTGAAGGATCAGCACTTTCCGTGGTAGAAATTCCTTCAGCCTCTTCGATGGTCATTTCAGCAGCACGTGAATCGACAAGTTCGTCAATACGTTCGGTGAAAGCACGAGCCATGTGCTGAGACTTACGTTCAGCTTCAATAGCACTCTCAATCATTTCATATCGGACCTTAATGGCTTTATTGAGGTCTTCAAAAATACGCATATGGTCGACATACCAGTCATCCCGTGCTTTCATTTCTTTAACAGCGAGGCGGAGGTCATTATCAAGTTCCTCTGCAATCCCGTACACTCTACCAAGACGGTCCTTTTCACGAGTGTACTTTTCTTCCATCTTATCGAGTTCAGGTTCGAGACGTTCCACGGTTTTACTTGACTTTGCAGCACGGAGTTCGAGTTCTCGGACACGGTAATCTTTCTCGTCGAGAAGACTACGGAGTGAATCTTTTTCAACTGCGCCTTCGATGATTTCTTTCTCAAGAACTTCGATGGTTGCAAGAGATGCGTCTAAATCCCGTTGTGCGCCTTGAAATGCTTCGTAGAGGACTTCAATTTTGACTTCTAAATCTTCAACAGTTTGTGTTGGTTCAGGGGCGGCTGGGGGGATGGTTCCTTCTTCAGTCATTGTCTCACCCGGAGGCAAGCCTCCATAAACAGCCATTCGCCTCCACCCTATCAATCCGACGCTTGAAAGTGTTGATAATGAGGCTCCATTATGGCCGTTTTCTATCAACGGTATGAATTGGTGAGTGCTACGAGTTCTCTAGCAATGCTCACTTCGCCCATAGAATGTCCAGCATCAGGTACGAGGATGAGAGTGCTGTTAGGCATTGATTTGTGGAGTTCCCAAGCACTGCGTGCGGGGCAGACGACATCATAACGACCTTGAACAATCGTAGTTGGTATGTGTTGAATTGTTTCAACATGATTGAGAATATGGGCCTCTTCAAGGAAAATAGCATTGATGAAATAATGACATTCAATACGTGCAAATGCAACTGCAAAATCAAGGTCTTCAGCCTTTTCAAGATATGAATCGTCTGGAAATAGCCGACTTGTGGCCATTTCCCATCGCGTCCATTCCTTTGCAGCAGCACGACGGATGTTGACATCTTCATTGGTTAAGCGAAGGTGATAGGCTTTGATGAGGTCCCCCTGTTCTGATTTTGGAATATGCTCTCTGTAGGACTCAAACGCATCAGGGAAAATATGACTTGCTCCATCTTGATAGAACCAATGTAATTCGCTTTTTCGACACATGAAAATGCCTCTGAGCATCAAACTAAGAGTACGCTGAGGATGTTCTTGTGCATAGACTAAGGCAAGAGTTGAACCCCATGAACCACCAAAAACATGCCATTGCTCAATTCCAAATAACTGTCGGAGTTGTTCAATATCACGAACGGATGCCTGCGTATTGTTTTCAATTAATTCGGCATATGGAGTCGATTTACCACAACCTCGCTGATCGAATTGAATGATGTTGTAGATTTTTGGATCAAAGTATTGGCGATATGCTGGTTGTCCACCACCGCCAGGGCCACCGTGAATCACGATAACTGGAATGCCGTCTGGGTTTCCACTTTTCTCCCATGCAATCGTATGCAGTTCCGAAACGCCCAACATACCTGCATCGTACGGTTCAATGGGTGAATAAAGGACGTCCTCAAGGGTCGTAGTTACATCGAGCATAAACCTTCCAAAGGTCGGTTATGCATGTTCCTTTCGCAATGAACATCTTCTTGGAATGCTTCGGCACGGATGAGAATATGAGCCGACGAGATGCGACTGAAGTGTTCAGTGAATGGGCCGATAAAGGCAAGGATGGAGGAATGGAAAAAGGGCACGCTCGTTCTGTTCACGCTATGCTTGAATTGGCTGGAATTCCTCGAGAAGTACAGTATTCAGCAATCGATGTTGGTTGTGGGAATGGATGGGTCTGCCGAAGAATCGAACAGGATTCAATGTGCACACATGTCGTGGGAGTTGATGGCTCGTCACGTATGATTGAAAAAGCTCAAGCGATTGATGAGCACGGCGAATACCATCTCGCAATGCTTCCGGATTGGGCGCCGGAACAACCGTTCGATTTGATTCATAGTATGGAATTTCTCTATTACTTACATGACCCCCAATCAATGTTGAAAAGTTTCCATGATGAATGGCTAAACAGCGGCGGTATGCTTGTCGCCGGCGTTGACCATTACCTCGAAAATGAAGACAGTTTGAGTTGGCCTGATGCTTTGGATGTTCACATGACTACCCTCAGTATTGAGCAATGGAGAACGGCAATGTTGGATGCTGGGTTTGACGATGTCACAATTCATCAAGTTGGTCAAAAAGAAGGTTTTGTCGGAACGCTCGTGCTACTTGGCACGAAAAAGTAGGTTATTCTTCACTGCGAATGGGGCCGAGTTCGGCTCCTTCTGGACCACAAAGTCGTATATCTCCCCTTGAGAACGGGCATTGGAAACAAATGTGTGCAGATTCAGCAGGCATACGTGCAGGTTCGTCCATTACCTCTGGAGTTGCAGCAAGTTGTGCCATCCAGTTGAGGTGTTGAGAAAGTGTCGTCTTTGCATCCTCAAACTCTTCTACCGATAGTTGGACCATACGCCCTGAAGCGCCGATAAGCAAGGAAGGGGGAAGCACTCTACGCCGTTCATGTTCTGGCTTTTGTTGCTCGATTGCCTCCAAGGCCAATGAATACAATGTCAGTTGCAAGCGGTGTTCATCTAACAGTGCTCTTTCTGCATATGAAGATGGGAAAGGTGAAAGATAGTCGCCTTTGAATTTTTGAAGGGAACTACCAGCGGCTGAGTCATCTGGGTTGAACTGATCTCTGCATCCTTTCGTTTTCAAATCAACAACTTGTAGACATCCTTTCCCTTCTGCATCGCGCAAAGCCAAAACTAAATCAGCACGCCCATCAAAAACCACATCGACATGGTCAACAAGGGCTTGATGCCGTGGACCTTCGATAGAAAAGGCCGTACGGAGCACCCCCTCAAAGGCAACTTTATGGCTGAAATAAAACGGTAATTCTGTTCTCAATCCTTCAACGGTAAAGCCGAAATGACTTTCTCCATCTGCAAACCGTCCGAGAAGACCACTACGAACCAATTTCCCGAGTTGTGATAATCGTTCAAAAGTGGCTTTGTGAATTTTAGAATCTGAATTCCCCTCTCCAATGCCCTCTTCTGCAAGCACCCTCTGGAGAGTTTCTTCATCATCAAGTAGGTCTTTTCCCTTATAGGTCCAAGCTGAAGGGAGAGGGGTCGTTGGTGGAGAGTTTAATTGTGCAGGATTCTGTAATCCTATTTCGACCAAACGATGCATCAGAGTGCCGAAAACAGTGGCGGGTGGGAAGAGTGATGCGAGCTTCTCATCTGTCTTCGAATTCGAAAATCGTTCAAGGGGTTCTGGGTTCCATCCTCTTACTTCAGACAACCAATGGCGCCGTGGGCAAGCAAAACTCGTATCCAATCCATGTGCCGTCATTCGCATGATGTCGCTCACTTGGGCAGAGCCCTCTGTCAAAGGTGCTTGAGTCGGACTTTTACCGAGTTGGACTTCGAGACTACGCCATTTTTGCAACGGGGTTTGAACATCCAAATCAGGGAAGCAATCAGGTGAATGATAAATGTGTATCGACTCAATTGCATCGCCTCCGAGGCACGAATTGTCGACCAATGCACTTGGGTTTAGCGAAAGTGTAGTTTCTTCATAACGCTGGAGAGGTTGGTCGAATGCATCATTTGAAAGAAGCCAAGGAGAATGTTCTATCGCGTTTGAATGGGAGAGGCTACGTAAACCATCTAACCACATCGCCCCCATGGTCTTCATTGATGGTTTGCTCTTGAATTCGAGATGGTGAGTCTCGGGGTTCACTTCCGCAGTATCACTTGGTGACCCAACGACAATCAATCTGTCCTTTACTCGAGTTAAGGCGACGTAAAATTCTCGACGACGTTCGGCTTGACGTTGAGCGTGATCTATGCGTTTGGCAAACTCCCAAAGCCCATCATCAGGTCGTTCACGAGAAGTCCATGGATTGATTCGACCTGCAACAACTTGGGGCGTAACTAATACGTTATTTCGGACGGCGAGCGATGCATCTGATTTACCTGCATGGAATATTCCTGCAACAACGACGACCGGTGCTTGAAGCCCTTTCGCACCGTGGATGGTCATGATTTGAATCGCACCACCTGATGGCGTTGTAATCGCTGAAGGACCTTTGTTTCCAAGACCACTCAAGGCTTTCATTCGATTGAAAATAGCCGATGCTTCATGACCTAATTCATTGCCAATCGAGGCTGCAAGAACGCACCATGCCTCTGCATTTTGTCGAGAAGTATCATCGGGGTACGCAACAAGTAAATCCGAATGGTCAAGCACTGTATCGAAGACGTCATGAATTGCCCCCTGGCAAACCAAGCGTTCTAAGTGTGCTACGAGACGTTTCACGAACTTATTTGGTGCATGCTGTTGGATTTTATCCCACCATGAATCCTCCTCTTTGCAAGTGAGTAATGCATGTG
>JAPKCL010000202.1 GCA_028822955.1 Candidatus Poseidoniaceae archaeon | reverse complement strand
GGATATTGCCGTCTATCTGGTCGGCGGCAACCCCCTCATGTGCTGCATCAGCAATCTCTCGTAACGGAGTTGGGAATAAAAATACAGATTGCCCAACAAGTGCAACTCGAGGTTCTAATTCACGAATAAGTGAACATGCTCCATCGATATCTGGCTCCATACGATCCTCGTTCCAAGGATAGGTCGAAAGATTCAGGTCGCGTAGTCCGACTGCACCCATGCGTGCATGTGAGATATGGCCGCCATCTGCGGTAGAGACTGCTGTAATTTTATCTCCAGGTTTTGCGAGTGCTTTCAATCCGCCAATATTGGAAACCGTTCCTGAAGTAGATTGGATGTTAGCAAACGGTGCATTGAACACTTTTTGTGCCAATTCAATTCCAAGGCTTTCAATCGTATCAAAATCATCACAGCCTTGGTAATATCGCTTTCCAGGAAGACCTTCAGCATACCTACCATGCAAATCACTGGTTACTATTTTTTGTACCATCGGCGATACAATATTCTCTGAGGCAATCATTCCAAGTCCGTTACGGTACAGGTTTCCACTTGCTTCGGTGGCAGAAAGTACTGCTTGAGCTTTCGAAAGTGTTGACTGACTTGGAGACCAAGTTCCGCGTTCACGCTGCATAAACATCGTTTATGAAGTCGGTCTTTGAACTCATTGTAAACAAACAATGGTCAGTTAAACGAGATAGAATCATCATCATCGGACGTAGTTCCCTTACGGAATTCAGATGGACGTACATTCGGGCCGGTTTGCTTGCTCCCGATACGAGTATTCGAATTCGAAGGCTTCTGTCGAAGAGAACGTTCGGACACTCGGGTATTGGTTGGTATTCCCCTTTGTCCCAAATCAAGATTCGATACAGAACTTTGGTTCGGTCTTGAACTGGCTCCACGTTGGAGGTTCGAAGCTGATTTATTTTGAATGTAATTCTGACGACCACGGTATGCGACAGGACCAATCAATCGTTCCAGTGCCGGTATATCTGCGCCTTCTTCCTTTGGACGTTTTAACCACCAACCTTCACCGAGTGGTTGCAAACGTGGAGGTCGTGATTTGGACATTGTCTTCGCTTGGCGTTTCAAACGGGCCTTCACTGACTTTTCAGAATCCCGTGGCAAACGTACAGTCATCCAGCCAGGGAGTCCAACGTCGAGTACAACGCCGTTCACTGTGACCAACATTCCAGAGAGGAGGAGGTGAGTGCCAACTGGGATATTCGCCCTTTCTGGTTGAACCTTGAAACGTTTCATACGTTTTGAATAAGCAATCATTGCCTTTTGGTCGCGATGGCGTATAACACGTCGCTGTTGTCGAGAAAAACGCTTGCCGCCGAATTGGATGAAGAATAAAGTAAGCACTACTAACACACCTTGTGCCTGTCCAATTTCCTGTGAGACATAAATTCCGAGAACGATCCAAGTTGGCAAGAGTACGAGGATTTGAAAGATTCGTTTCAAAGTACTCGCGCGATAAATTGGCGGCATACCTCGTCGTGAGGCCTCATGAGATGCGATAAGGACATTGGCGTTGATGGCTTCATCCATACCTCCACGAACCATAAGACCTGCAACAGCATTGACAGGTGCAGAATTAATCCATTTCTTCAACTTCTTTCCGACTCCAATTGCAAGGGAGACTTCCATTTCTTCCTCGTCCACTACCTGCCCGAGAATA
>JAPKCL010000201.1 GCA_028822955.1 Candidatus Poseidoniaceae archaeon | reverse complement strand
AACCCTTCAGACTCGAATGCCGTATCTGATGCAGTTGCCGAATCTATGGCCGCAGCACTTCGTTCAGCCGGTTTAGGGGACATGGGTAAACACGTCGAAGTCAAACCGATGGGGTATTCAGAGAAGGTTCTCGAGCGAATAATGGAAGAGAATTCAATTTCGGACCGAGAAGGGTTTCTGACCTTTGCTCATTCAATGGACAATGATGAAAACAATTACTTGCGTGAAGACGAACTTCAGGCTGCTGCCGGGAAATGGGTCGAAGATGTAAATCAAAATCACGAAGCAGAAGAGGATTCAAATGATGAAAGTTCGGTTAACTTTTTACTTCAACTTGGAGAAGAATACTCAAGGAAAAATGATTCGAAGAGCGCACTTACTGCCTTCAATAAAGCGATTGCATTAGATCCGTCATGCGACATGGCATGGTTTAACCGAGGGGTTTTGCTCGAAGCTGAACAAGATGCGCGTGGTGCTCGCCAAGCATTCCAAATATGTCTTGATATCAATCCCGATAATGCACCTGCCACTGCAAACATTGCGACCTTACTCGAAAGAATTGGTGACGATGCTGCTGCCTATGAAATGGCAGTTCGTGCATTGAACTTCTTCCCGGGACATCCTCTGTTACTCGATGTAAAAAACAGATGTGCAGAAAGTGGAGAAAACCTACCAATCGAGGCAATGCCAATTCATTCCCCCTCTCAAACATATGACGACAAGCACGTCACTGAAGTCATGAAGGAAGTGGGTTTAACCGATAAAGAGGCAATATTGGCTGAGGCAATTCATCACGATGATGACCAAAACCAACATCTCGAATATCAAGAGCTCAAATCAGCGGCAGTAGTTGTCGCAGCCACGCAAGAGATTCTGGAGGCGACTGCAATGGTTGTCGAGCCAGTAATCCAACAGCCGCCCGAAATTATCGAAGAACCAATTCCAAAACCAATCGTCATGGATGACTTAGTCACAGAGGCAACGGCTATGATACGTTCAGGTGATGCACAGGCCGCATTGGAATTACTTAGCCCACATCTGAAAACGATTGCAGCGGAACACGCTGGGGCATGGCGAATTGCGGGTGGGGCAATGGCTCGGCTTGATCTCGATGATCACGCCATCTCTGCTCTTGAACACGCTCAATCCCTTGACCCAACTCAAGGAACAGGATGGTTTAATTTGGGTTCAATCTATCAAAGGAAAGGAGAATCTTCTCGTGCCATTGATTGCTACATGAAGGCCATGAATGTTCAATCAGATTATTTGAAAGCAGCACTCAAGTGTAGCCAACTGTGCAACCAAAGCGGTGATGTTGAAAACTATCTTCATTCGACCAGAACACTCCTTCAAATCGAACCGATGAACCCTGCCCGAGATGAATTTATTCGAATTCTCATTGAATTGGCAGAAGGAGAAGCGACGGTTTTGGAATCTGTTCATGGAATACCTCCTACACTTCCCGAGGGCCCACATCTTGCTCAAGAAGCACTTGGATACCTCGGTGACGGTGAAACTGAATACCATGCTCGAGCACATACCGCTGCAAAGAATGATGTTCAGGCAGTTACAATATGGAAGTCCATGATTAAAATGGACGGCCAAAATCCAGTGATTTGGAGAGGTCTTGCCCGTTCACTCGAATCGGCTGGTGATTTAGAAACCGCCCAAAAGTGTCACCGCAAGGCTGAC
>JAPKCL010000015.1 GCA_028822955.1 Candidatus Poseidoniaceae archaeon | reverse complement strand
GCATGGGATGCAGTTGTCGCCGGACGTTCACTCGAGGTCGTTTGGGAGAATGCACATCAAGAAGGTTTCATTATTACTTCATTTGGCAACATTGTATCGTTTGAAAGAATAGGTGTTTCGGTTGAAGATTTAGGCCTCATGTCAATTTTAGTCATGGCTGCAGTAACTATTTCTGTCCCCGGGGTTGTCTTGGGATTAATCTACATGAACAGCCCCTATCTTCAACGGAAATATTTGCAATTCCGTGGATTGAAGAAAAAATAATCTTCTTTCTTTTTGTGCAAGATTGATGAAGACCTTCACGGAAATAGATTCTTTCCTCTAGCGTTGAGAGCGTTAGGTTCTTGAAGCCCCGTGAAGAGACCCTGCATGAGAGGATAGTATGGAGCCTTACGAAGGATTAGATTTCTACGATATTGAAAGCTTGCTTACAGAAGAAGAAATCATGATTCGCGATATGGTTCGTGACTGGGTTGATGAGGCAGTACTTCCAAAGATCGAACACGCATGTGCTGACGGTGTTTTCTTGGATGAATGGCGTGTTGCACTCGGTGAAATGGGTGTTCTTGGAGCGCCTTTGAAGGGCTATGGGTGCCCCGGACTTTCCTATGTTGCTTACGGTTTGATTTGTCAAGAACTTGAACGTGGAGACTCTGGTCTTCGGTCGTTTGCATCCGTGCAAGGTTCACTCGCTATGTATCCAATCTGGGACTTTGGTTCCGAGGATCAAAAGAATTACTACTTACCAAAATTGACTTCTGGTGAATGGATTGGATGCTTTGGTTTAACCGAACCAGACTACGGGTCAAATCCAGGTGACATGATTACTAAAGCAGAAGATAAAGGCGACCATTACCTCTTGAACGGAGCGAAAATGTGGATTACAAACGGAACTATTGCTGACGTAGCAGTTGTTTGGGCAAAACTCGATGGCGTCATCCGTGGCTTCATCGTCGAGAAAGGTGATGAAGGGTTTACGGCTCCAGAAATGAAAGGTAAATATTCACTTCGGGCCTCTGTGACAAGTGAACTTGTTTTCCAGGATTGCAAGATCCCGAAAGACCGAATGTTGCCGAATGTCAAAGGTTTGAAAGGTCCTTTCTCCTGTCTTAACAATGCTCGATTCGGCATTTCATGGGGTGCATTGGGCGCGGCTATGGCTTGTTTCCACAGTTCGAAAACATATGCACTTTCTCGTATTCAATTCGACCACCCAATTGCTTCATATCAATTGGTTCAAGATAAGTTGGCTTGGATGCTTCGAGAGATCACCAAGGGACAACTCCTCGCTTACCATCTTGGTCGAAAGAAAGACGATGGGACCTGGTTCCCAGAACAAATCTCTCTTGCCAAAATGAATAACGTTGACATTGCTCTTCAAATTGCCCGTGTTGCACGTGATATCCATGGGGCAAACGGTATTCTAGACGAATATCCAATAATGCGTCATATGGCAAATCTTGAATCGGTGAAGACCTATGAAGGTACACATGACATTCACAATTTGATTATTGGTCGATATATCACAGGAATCCAAGCTTTCACTCGGACCGTCTGAAATTCACTTAATCATTTCAATTTCTGATTAAACGGTGAAAACAGGTCTTTATATGCTAGAGACTTGAGTTCAACTTGTCAAGAGTTGAAATGTATGAATCTAGGTATTACTGATCGTATAATTCGTGTCTCAGCCGGTCTTGGCATGGTTGCTATTGATTATGCAGCAAATCTTGATTGGGATGTTCTCTTGCTCGGCATTGGAATTTGGAGCGTATTGACTTCAGCCTTTGGTTTCTGTCCGTTTTACAAATTGATGGGCCATACCACCTGCCCAATCTAAATCTAACTAAGTTGAGGTTCACTCAATCTACTAATCTCATTCACTTTTGAGCAAAATTGTTCTTACAAAACCAGACTACATCAGGTCAGTACTTCTCAATCTGCTTAAACTGCAGGAAGCAAACCAAATCTTGCAAGACCGGACCAAATTGGGTCAAGGAATGCAGGGAGTAATCTGTGGCGCATGTAGACTGCTGCGGCTAAACTGATTTTCTGAACTTTATTCAGTTTTACACGCTTGGTGAATACATCGCCTTGTTGTCGTTCAATTTGGCGAAGGATTTTGTCATAAAAAGCAATCATTGCTGCGGGAGAATAACGTGTTCGGCGAGGAAGTAGCGGAAGGAGTTGACGTGCTTCTTCGAGATAGGTGCGTGCTCTGCGTGCATATTCTCGGCAATAAGGTTCCCAGTTTTTATTCAGAACCACTTTGCCATCAAGTTCACTTTCAACAATTCCATTGGCTTCAAGTTCGTTGAGGGGGAGGTAGACTCTGTCGCGTTCAATATCTTCACCAACATCTCTCAAGACATTGGTGAGTTGCATGAATATTCCCCATGATTCGGCGAACTTCTTTGCTCGTGGGTCTTCATATCCGTAGATTTCGATACACATCAATCCAACCACGGAAGCAACTCGGTAGCAATAGACGTACAATTCATCAAAACTGCGGTATCTATTGTTGTAAAGGTCATCTTCCATGCCAGAAATCAAGTCATCAAAGACTTCTCTCGGAATTGAATACGTTTCAACGGTCTCTTTGAGTGCAAGGAATACAGGGTCTGTCGAATAGACATCTGAATAACAAGTCGAGAGTTTTTTACGGAAGAAAAACAGTTGTGTGATTTTGTTCAGGTAGGCCTCATGGTCGAGAATTGTTCCTTGGTCTTGCAAACTTTCAAGTTGTTCGCGATAGGCGACAGCTTCAGGGTCCATCTCTCCCTTGCTTCCCGGAAATCGGTCTGCCCAGTCACCGTCTGCGATATCATCTGCTCTACGGCAAAATGCATACACTGCGCACATGGCGTGGCGTTGTTGGTCAGGGAGGTACTTGAATGAATGATAGAAATTACCGGCTTCACGAATCGTCAGTTCTTCACAGTAACGGAAAGCCAATTTCGAGAGTTCTTGTGGTGGTCGTTGGGACCAAATTGGAGCATCAAGATGAGAAAACGGATCAACAAGTTCGTTGGTCTCTCCAACCATTCCAATGAATGTGGCACCTTCTCGAAGGGCTTCCATAGCGGTGAGGCTGACTGCTTTCACGGCATCTCGAGCAAGCATTACACCTGCTCGAAGGTGGTCAAGAGTGCTCATGCTCTTTTGTTCACCCTCATCTTCCCTTGAAGTAGCGTTCCCTTTGAGGGGGAAAAGCAATTCCAGTGGTTTTCGGCGTTCAAGCATTGTGACCAGTTAGGCCTCATACCTCACCCTTTTTGAGGTCTACCCTTAATTGCCTGCAATATTCTTTTTCAACTGCCTTTGTTTTTTTGAAGAAGACGGTTTACTCCACCCGGTATTATGAGGGCTCGAAGCAGTTTACGAGCATATGATTTGATGTCATCCCGAGTAACTTTAATTCGCTCTTCGGAATTCAAAACATTACCTGTTCGCAATAAAGTAACGGTCTTTTGTCCAATGAGAATTGGGAGCATACAAGACGCTTTGAGGCGTAATTGGGTTTCTGGTAGCATAGCGATGTATTCAATTGCAGCATCAAGATGTTCATTTGTCAAGTCAAGATATTCGTTATACAGCGGTCTGAACGCATCGATATTTTTGTCATCCAATAAATCCTCTGGCTTGAGGTTGTAACGGCTCAGTGCCTGTTCTGGAATATAGCATCGGCCAAAACGTAAATCTTCAGGAATGTCTCTTAGAATGTTGATCATTTGGAGTGATTTTCCAAACCTGATTCCTTTCTCAAAGAACTCTTGTTCTTTTTCTGGAGGTAACGAAAAGAGGTTTTCAAGTGACATTTTGCTCCAAAATACGCCGACTGAGCCTGCAACTTTGAACGCATAATCGTCCATCTGTTCATCGGTCTCAAGCGCAGAAATATTCCCACCTTCATTGGCGGTTCCAAACCTCTCAAGGTCGAGTATTTGCCCACTTACAATAATGTCAAGACACTCAAGCATTAGCCTCTGGTCTTCTTTACTATAGACCGAAAGACCAGCAATGACGTCATCAACATTTCGAAGGAGTTTTGCCTCGTCTTCATTGGTTTGAATATCTGCAAGTTCTGTGAAATCTGGGAGCGATGAGCTCGTGCCTTGGGCGACATCATTGTACTCGCGAAGAATGTTCAGAAGAAATTCAGTCTCTCCATGCTTTGAGTCTGCGATTGTATCTGCAACTCGAGCGAGAAGGTAAAGTAATCCAATTTGTCCACGGACTTTTTTTGGAAGATATTTGAGGGTTGGATAAAAAGAACGAGAAGTAGCTTCGAGTAATGCATCGATTTTTGCATTGATGAGTACTGCCATCGAATCCCCTCAATTTGTCGGAACGGTTCTCTGTTTTTGACCCTGTGGGAGGGAGGTCTTGGCAATTTGTAACTTCAACGATAATTAGCTTTGCAATAAAAAGACCTACTGAGTATCATTGAATGCCGATTCAATCGTAATATTTCAAAAGAGTCGCTTTTGGATTCCGGCGCTTTAACGGACTTCAATGTAAATCTCTCCTTATTGGAGTGTTCAATGAATTCAAGCATCCTACATGTAGGTTAGAGGTGTTGGCATTGAACTGTGCAATTGTGCGCTTCTTTGGCTCAGAAGAAGTCCATAGTATTCCTCTTCTTACTGTGGCATTCCGTCGTAAGGCTTTAGGGAGGGTTATGCGAGCACCAAACCTTCGGGGTGATGTGTTATGGATTGTGGCTCTTGTACAGAACTTATTCCTGATGATAGTATATTCTGCCCTGAATGTGGTGCGCGACAGGAAATGTCACGTGCTGGCGGTTTTACCAACCCGGGTTCAATAGGCCTAAGCGGGCAAGAAGTCTCAGGCGGCCGTAACTTCGGAGTGGTCTCGGGTGAAGCAGTCCGTCAGCAACGGGATATGACCATGGGTGGGAACACAAATATTTCTCCCGAAATCCTTCAACAAATTGCTATGGGCATTCAACAACAACCGAATATACCTCCAGGACAATTCCCTCCTCAAAACCTCCCGCCCCAACAACAAGGTCAATTCCCACCACCGAATTTCCCCCCCTCTCAAATGGGTAATATTCCCCCTCAAGGCATGCCTCAGCAACAGCCACCTCAGCATCTTCCTCAACAACCACCGCAACAAGGAAATGTTCTTCCAAATGTTCAATCTGATCGACCTCAACAAGCGCGTGGACCTTCACTCGCCAGCGGCGCAGTGCCTCAAAATCCAGTGAGTAATATCTCGGCATACACCCCGGGTGGCACAGTTGTTGCCAGTAATCCGGCAACCTCTCCTACTGACGCAATGGTGAACCGACTGGCAGAAGCTGAACGGGCAATGAAAGATGAACGCCGAAGTCAATGGCTCAATATGAATCAAACACCTGCCAATAACGTTCTGGCATCTCTTGGAACCGAATTGCCATCTCATCTCCGGGGCATAGATACCAACCCTCCTCCTACGGATGCTCCAAATGAAGCCTTACTCCGTAGAATGTGCGAAGTCG
This sequence comes from Candidatus Poseidoniaceae archaeon, assembly GCA_028822955.1. Lineage (GTDB taxonomy): Archaea > Thermoplasmatota > Poseidoniia > Poseidoniales > Poseidoniaceae > MGIIa-L1. Next base: position 18,929 of record JAPKCL010000015.1, on the reverse strand, counting down.
CTGTACGTCGAGTTGCACGTAAGCGAGGTGTTGCTGTTGAGACTCCTCAGGCCAAATTAGAAGAAGGTACTCTAAAGGTCAATGTGACCTATGTTGACGATGGTAGAGTTCTCGATACACCTGAAGCCCTTACCCAAGCATTCCAACATGCGATTCAAACTGAAGTCGCCCTCAAAGGTTTTGACCTCATGACAGAGTTGAAATTATCCCGTTCAAAAGACGGAGAAGTGGAAAATCTCAATGAAGCCGATTCTGAAGGGGACGATGTTGAAATGTTCGCTTGTGAAATCTGTGACGGGTTGGTCAAAGAGACTGATAATGAGTGCCCGCATTGTGGTGCAATGTTCGAAGAAGAAGAAGAAGAAGAAGAAGAAGTTGTTGAAGTTCCAAAACGTAGTGCTCCTAAGCGAAGCGGTCCACCCGGTCCTTCGAAAGGCGGCCCTCCAAAGAAGAGCGGTCCACCCGGTCCCTCGAAAGGCGGCCCTCCAAAGAAGAGCGGTCCACCCGGTCCCTCGAAAGGTGGTCCTCCAAAGAAGAGCGGTCCACCCGGCCCTTCGAAAGACGCTCCCCCAAAGAAGAGCGGTCCACCCGGTCCCTCGAAAGGCGGTCCTCCAAAGAAGAGCGGTCCACCCGGCCCTTCGAAAGGCGGCCCACCCGGCCCTTCCAAAGACGCTCCCCCAAAGAAGAGCGGTCCACCTGGCCCTTCGAAAGGCGGTCCTCCAAAGAAGAGCGGTCCATCCGGCCCCTCGAAAGGCGGCCCTCCTAGAGGCGGTCCTTCAGGACCAAAAAGAGGCCCACCGCGTTGATAGACAGGTGACTTTGGCATGGTCGATTTACCAGATTTTGGTAAAATTCATTTTTCAGGGACACTCCGACCGGCTCAAGTCGCAGCAAGTTCAGTCATTGTACCGCAACTTGAATCTGGAAAGAAGCGATTGCATATCGTTGCCCCACCTGGTTCTGGAAAAACCGTTCTTGGGTTGTATGTCTGGTCGGATTTAGTTCGAAAACCTGCCTTGGTGTTATCACCAAACTCAGCAATTCAAGCACAATGGGCCGCACGTACCTCTCTTTTTGATTTGGATGGCAAAGATGAATTCATTAGCACTGATCCTAAAAAACCAGGTATACTCACTTCATTGACTTATCAATCTGTGACTATGCCTCGTAAAGGTGGTGAAGAACTTGACAAAGTGGCTGTTGAATTATGGGCTGAGAAACTGATTGCAGATGGAGAAGCTTCAGACCACGAAGAAGCAATGTCTTGGCTCAATGATTTAGCTGAACGAAATGAGAAGTATCATTCGAAACAACTCTCGAAATACAGAAAAAAGGTAAGAGATGAGTTTTCAGAACATGGAAATGCATTATGGACTTTACATGAGAGTGCAAAAGAGAATCTACTTTTGCTAAAAGAAGCCGGAATTGGACTCATCATCTTGGACGAGTGTCACCACTTAATGCACCACTGGGGGCGAATTCTTACTGAAGTTCGAGATATGTTTGACGACCCAGTTATTCTCGGACTCACAGCAACTCCACCTCCGGAAAAAGGAGGATTCAAAGAGGTCGATGTGGAACGCTATGAGGATTTCTTTGGCCCTGTCGATTACAGCGTTCCAGTACCTGCACTGGTACGTGATTCCAATCTTGCCCCTTACCAAGATTTGTGTTATTTTGTTCGACCGGCGAGTCACGAACTGCAGTATATTGCGAGTGTTGATGAGGAGTTTGAATCGTTACTTAGCGAGTTGCGAGAAACCAATGCGAGTGCGAAGCCAGGTCGTATTCCTGCACTTGACCAATGGGTATACAATGAATTAAAGGAGCAAAAGTCCCCGAGTGGTGAAACGCTTTCATGGGACAAATACGAACGTAAATACCCTGCATTCACACTTGATGGTCGCCGCTTTTTACAATTGAACTCGATTCAATTACCAACAGGTGTTCCCAAAATATATTCTTTTGAAAACGACGAATCCTTCACTCGAATAAGTATGCTTCGAAATGTTCTTTCTCGGTATGTTCGGCACGGGCTTCGACGTTCAAAGAAGACAGAAGACCATTCATTGGCACAATCTGTAGTAGCGCGTTTGCGAATGCTTGGCGTTCAAATTACTGATACAGGTTCCAGACCATGTGCTTCACCAGTGGGGCGGGTAATGTCGTATGCGTCGGCTAAAACAGAAGCAGTGAATGATATCATCAATGTCGAGATGCAGACACTTGGAAAAGATATTCGTGCAGTGATCGTAACCGATTATGAAAAAACCTCTGCCACCACCCTTGTTGAAGGGGTTTTAGATGCGGAAGCAGGAGGTGCAATTTCGGTGCTACGGTCGTTAGTGAATCATCCAGCTGGAGATTATCTCGACCCAATTTTGATGACCGGTAGTACGGTCCTTGTCGACGACGATTTGTGTGAACGTTTCATCACCAAAGCAGAAGTCTGGATTGCAGAACGAGAACTTGACATCAGGCTTGAACATAGTCCACACAAAGGTTTTCATGAAATTAATGGTAAAGGAAAAGATTGGATCCCTCGATATTATTCATTGATGATTACTGAATTTTTCCAAGAAGGTTTTACTCGATGTCTCGTAGGTACTCGAGGATTGCTCGGAGAGGGCTGGGATGCTTCACGAATCAATGTCTTAATCGATATGACCTCTGTTACTACAAGTGTAAGCATCAATCAACTTCGAGGTCGTTCTATTCGAATTGACAAATTATGGCCTGAAAAGGTTGCAAACAATTGGGATATTATTTGTATTGCAGAAGAGTTTACCAAAGGGTTTGATGATTATGAACGTTTTAAACAAAAGCACAAGCAATTGTATGGAGTTTGTGATGACGGTACAATTGAGAAAGGAGTCGGTCACGTCCATGCTGCGTTCAATGATGTTCGTCCCGAGGGAATAAGTGAAGGAATGGCATTGTTCAATGAAGAAATGCTTCGCCGTTCACGTAACCGTGAACATACTCGTGAGTTGTGGGGTATTGGTCAACCGTTCGGTACAGAATCACGTCCAGCAATTGAGGCGAAGGCTCCCGAAGGTTTCTCCAGCGGTTTTCGTTTTGGAACCGAGAAAGAGATGTGGACAGATAGTTCACTTACACTCGCTCTGTCTGAAGCGATTGCCGGTTCATTCATCGAATTAGGTGAGATGACCAAACATTGTTCTCCCGAAGGTGGAGTGCGAGGTGGAGGATGGCTTCGTTATCATTTGCACCATTCAACGCCTGATGAAGCACAACTGTTTAGTGAATCTCTCGAAGAAGTCCTTGGAACACTTCACAATCCACGTTATGTTGTAACTCGTTCATCTCAATTCATGGAAGAAACATGGGTCTCTAAATTGATGCCTGAGGTCATTGCCAAATATCTTCGGAAAGAAGTGAGTCATGTTCAGATGTACCATACGGTTCCTTCCAAGCTTGCTTCATCCAAAGAGCGTGCAGAAGTATTCCTCAAACATTGGATACTTCATGTCAGTCCAAGTGAAGTGACCTATATGCGAAATGATGGCGGTAAGGAACTTCTTCGAACAATCCAAAAACGTGATTTGGGTCCTAAAATTGGGCTTCACCAAAAGCAAGTGTACTTGTAAGTTCAATTTGCACAGTTTGCACACTTGAATGTTTTTCCTCGGTGTTGACTACAGAACCTTTTACGGCAATCAAAGCAGCGGAAATCAAAGGAATCGACGGATATCGAACAATTTGCTTCACCACAATCTCCGTCCGATGAACCCTGTGTTGTCGTCGAAATACTGCTTTTTGACCAGAAATCTTTCTTCGGTTTACTTTGACTGTTTGATGAGGACTTGAATTCTCCATTTGGCAGTAGACCGAGTGTACTGATTACATGGCTGTTGGCAAAGAATTTATCAGTCTCTCTCTGATTCATTATTCCACTTGTCAGTACGTATCCTTTGGCTTCCTTAATGTTGCTAAGATCTCTCTTTTTCAAGCCCAACCGTTTGATAACCGAATCATAATTCCGAATTCGGGGTTGAGTCATACGGTCTCCATTCCAACGGTTTCTCGGTTTTTGTTTTTCTTCTTTGACGCGACCTTGTTGAGATGGCAAAGTCTGGTAGTGTTTACTTTCCGATTCAATTTTTTGAGATTTCGGTCCACTCAAGGCTTGAACCCGGTTTGAAAGACCACCAGTGATGTTCGAACTTCCAGGTGAACCCATGGTGACGGTTACAACGAGTCCGAGAATTGCCAAAATCCCAAAGAAAGCGGCACAACATCCGTAGAGTATGTTCTCATCGAGGTTTGGCTGTGAAAAGAGGTATTGGTCTGGAGAATCATCCCAGTAGTATATTCGGATGGTCGAATCGATTGAATAACTCGCTTCAATCTGATCGATACAAGTTTGACTGCTTTGCATTGAACCTGTAGCAATTCCCTCATAGACTTGACCGTTCGTAGAGTAATTAAAATTAATATTTGCAGTGCAGGTGTAGAAGGAAGAATAAGTTTCACTGTAAGTGGTTTGATCATTGATTACAGCATCAGTCGAAACAGCCGTACGTTCTGGAGAGTTCGTCATTACAAGAACAAAGGCTCCTGAAAGTAAAGTACAAACCAAAAATATGACAGCACCGAATTTATTCATTCCAACACCATCTTGGGGGCTGTTGGCGCAGTCCCCATGCGCCAACAGCGTGTGGTTTCAAGGCACGAGTGCAGCCGTCATTGCCGAAGCTCCGGTGGGAACGGATTTTACTCACTACGGAACCATATAGTCATTTTCTTCATTTCAATCATTCACGTTGGACAATACGAATCGATGGCTCCCCTTTCCCAGCACTGTCACCATCATCTCTTTTGATTGGCAACCCCATTCGTTCTGCTAGATTCAAATGTGCCTCAGACCAAGGCCATTTACATTCAGAGTTTGTCTCTTGTGCGAGTACATTTATTGGAGTCAAATCCTCTTCCCAGCCACTCTCTTCACCGTAATTCCCTGAAACACGAATCCATGCATGGTCTTTTTCTTTGAGTTCATTTTTCAAATGTATAAATCCATTTTTCTTGGCAATTTTAGCAAGATGTTCGCGTGGAATTGCTCGAGGAACCAGCATCAAGGTGCGCTTTTCATCGGTCCAAAAGGCAGCTGAGCCTAAAGAAAACTCAGTACAAAGTTGTAAGGCTTTTTCGACAGCCTCCCGAGGCAGGCCCCAACTTCGAGGTAACCATCCGAAAAAAGCAGAACGATTCTTCGTGCCTGGTACATGTGTGCTTACTTCGATGCTGGTTTGTATTTCAGGAACCAGCATGGGTGATTTGACTTCTCTCGAGAACAGCGATTTCTTTCCTTTCGCTTTCTTGGGCATAACAAGTGCAGAATCATGTCTTTCAAGTGATTTCATCCATGTTTTGAACGGTTTTTGAAGTTGTTCGAGAGTAATGATTGAACAGATCCAGCCTGTAGAACCATGTACGGTGCCAGGGAGACGGATTATCCGGCGAGTATCCGCAGTAATCTTCTTGTCAACCGAATGGCCAGCATTCACAACTTCTTCCAGTAACTCCTTTCTTGCCTTTCTCACCTCTTCTTCACGTTGACGAGGGTCTGCAATTTGGAACTTACCACGTTCAAGGTCGTGGTAGAAGAGATGGAATCCTTTACTCCCTGAGAACGTGACATGTGAAAATGAATATCCCTCTTTTTGTTTCATCCATCGGTGGAGATGAAGTGCATATTTCCGAGCAGTCTCCATGTTTGTTTGTGAAAATGGTGGCACATCAATATCGAAGACTACCAAATGGTCCAAAAGGATAGGTGCTGGAGATTCAAGGTCGTGAAGTCGAGGCAGATCAACTGGATTAAGCCATGATGAAGTTGAGACATAGACATCGGTTGGAATTGAATTTCTCAACGCTTTGACGAACGTAACTGAATCACGAACTCGCCGGGGTGATGAATGCCAGCGGTTCTCCAATACGCGCCAACGAAATTGATGTTGAGTTGGTTTATTCAACCAAGACAAGTCGATTTCAAATTGGCTTGAATAATAGCCTTCTAAGACAGCGGGGTCAAACACCGACGCTTCTGCCATGTTCTTGCAGAATCGATATCGGTTAATGGCTTCACCGTAGGCCGACTGCCTTCAGTGACTCAAGCAGTACTTGACCGAGTTCTGAAGGGTCCATTGCACAAGCAATTCCGGCTTCTCTGAATGCTTCGAATTTCTCTTCTGCAGTTCCTTTACCGCCTGAAATAATTGCTCCAGCGTGTCCCATTCTCTTGCCGGGTGGGGCTGTTGCACCTGCGACGAATCCAACGATTGGCTTGGTGACGTTTTCAGCCGCCCAAGCAGCCGCTTCTTGCTCAGCATTACCGCCAATTTCTCCAATCATAATGATTGCTTCAGTTTGAGGGTCCGCTTCGAAAGCCGCGAGGCATTCAATAAATCCAGTTCCGTTGACTGGGTCTCCACCGATTCCAATACAGGTTGACTGTCCTTCATTGATACTCATGGTTTGAGCAACTGCTTCGTACGTTAAGGTTCCAGATTTACTGACAATTCCGATTCGTCCCTTTGCATGAATGTGGCCTGGCATGATACCAATTTTTGCTCCACCAGTTTCACCTGGTGTGATGATACCTGGGCAGTTTGGACCGATTAGACGAATTCCTGGACGGTTTTCAACATAAGCAACTGCCTTGACCATATCTAATGTAGGGATTCCTTCAGTAATACAAACAATAACGCCTTCACCTTTGATGAAATCAAATGCATCAGCCGCTTCCATGATTGCTTCTGCAGCAAATGGCGGTGGTACATAGATGACCGTTGCATCAGCATCGGTTGCATCGATTGCGTCAGTCATGGTGTGCCAAACCGGATATGGGTTGCCTTGTAATTCAACGGTTTGACCGCCCTTTCCAGGAGTGCATCCACCAACGATGTTGGTTCCGTATTCAACCATCTTATCGGCATGGAACATGCCTTGCTTTCCAGTGATTCCTTGTACCAAAACTTTTGCGTCTTCTTCAATCCAAATTGACATTATTGTCCACCTCCAATGAGTGCAACAATCTTTTGAGCACCTTCTGCCAAATCATCAGCAGCATGAATATTCAAGGTTGATGCAGCAAGGATTTTCTTTCCTTCATCCACATTTGTTCCTGCAAGTCGAACGACGAGAGGGACTTTCAGTGAAAGTGCTTCAGTCGCCGCAATTACGCCACGAGCAATAATGTCGCAGCGCATGATGCCTCCGAAGATGTTGACCAAAATACCCTTGACATTCGGGTCTTCCATAATAATCGAGAATGCTGTTTTGACTTGTTCTTCATTTGCACCGCCTCCAACATCAAGGAAGTTGGCAGGTTCTCCACCGTAGAGTTTGATGACGTCCATTGTTGCCATTGCAAGACCTGCACCGTTCACTAAACATCCGATGTTACCATCGAGTTTGACATATGAGAGTCCAGTTTCCTTCGCACGAATCTCGACGTCTTCTTCTTCAGACAGGTCTCGTAGTTCGTCCCACTTCTTGTGTCGGAATTCAGCATTCTCATCGAATGAGATTTTTGAGTCAAGTGCAACAATTTCATCTGCACCCGTTTTGACAAGTGGATTAATTTCGACCATTACGCAGTCTTCGGCAACAAACATTGTGTACATGCTTGAAAGCATCTTTCCGAATGATTTCAATGCTGCTCCAGAAAGGCCTAATGCCATCCCAAGGTCTCGCTTTTGGAAACCAAGAAGACCAGCATTTGGGTCAACAACTACTTTGTGAATTAATTCCGGAGTGTTATGTGCAACATCTTCGATGTCCATTCCACCTTCTGTTGAAGCCATGATGAGTACTGATTTTGTGTCGCGGTCAACAAGTAATGCCAGATAGTATTCATGGGCAATATCGCAGCCAGCTTCAATATAGAGATTGCTCACCAATTTACCTTCATCACCAGTTTGAATGGTAACCAATACATTACCAAGAATGTTGGTTGCATAGGTTTCGACTTCTTCTCGTGAAAAAGCGATTTTTACACCGCCATCCATCACGTGTTCTCTGGTTTCAGGATGGTAGAGTGTTCCTTTTCCACGGCCACCGGCATGGATCTGTGATTTGACTGCAACTACTTTGCTGCCGAGCGAATCGTAGGCTGCGAGCGCTTGTTCTACATTGGTGCAGTGAACGCCTTCAAGCACAGTAACATTGTTTTCTCGAAGGAGTGTTTTGCCTTGGTATTCGTGTATATTCATGATGCTCTCCAATCCTTCCAAAGAAAGCCCGTCTTTGAACACTTTGATGCGTCAATTGGCGAATTGGGCGTCAACATGTAGGGGATTAGAAGTTAAGAGTGAGGTGTTTTGATAGGTAATCGATGAAACGCCCTGTTCATGCAAGTGGTTGTTTTGGCCGGCGGAGTCGGTTCCCGTCTCCGACCTTGGACCAATAAAATGCCCAAACCTTTGCTTCCAATGCTGGATTTGTCGTTACTTGAACGAGTTGTCGAAGGCGTACCAAATGATTTGATTGATGAAGTCGTTGTTGCGGGTGGCTACAAAGTAGAAATGGTCAAAGAATATTTTGCTCAGGTCGATGTTGATTTCGATGTCCGAATTGTGAACGAAAACAAACCACTCGGCACTGGAGGTGCATTAGGAAATTGCCGAGATGTCGTGAGTGGCCGATTCGCCTGTTTCAATGGCGACATTGTATCTTCACTTCAAATCGAACCGCTTTTGGATTTACACAAACGTAACGGCGGTGTCGGCAGTCTCGCGCTTTGGGAAGTTGAAGACCCGACCCGTTTTGGAATCGTCGGTCTTGATGACGATTCCCGTATAACCCAATTCAAAGAAAAGCCCAAACCTGATGAAGTTTTTTCGAATCTTATCAATGCAGGTTCATATGTATTCGAGGATGATATTTTCGATTATATGCCCCAAGGAAAGCATTCTATAGAACGGGATGTCTTTCCGAAACTCGCTGAACAAAACTTATTGAATGGCCAACAATTTGAAGGCTATTTCATAGATGCAGGTACGCCAAGTGCTTGGTCTGATGCAGTACACCGTTGCATCATTGAAAAGCGATTCCGACGCGGAATGGTCCACGGAAGTACCTGGTATGGCTCTGAGGAAAACCAAACCTCGGAAAGGGTCACTGAGTCGATGATTGAAACCGGTGTGCAGGTCTCAAACAGTCAAATACACCGTTCGACTCTACTCCAAGGAACCGTTATTGGCGAGAATTCGGTCATTGAATCAAGTTTAATCGGTGACCAAGTGACTGTTGGAGCGGGTGTTCGACTTCAAGATGTGGTGGTTGACCACGGCAGTACTGTTCCAAGTGGAACGACTTTGGTTGGCGGCCAATGGCCACGAACAGAATGAATTGCTTCGGAACCTGCGAAGAACTCAAATGCGTTTCATACTTGCCAAAGGTATGAACAAGCCATTGGTCGTTGTTAATTTCAAAACCTATGCTTCTGCAAGTGGGGCAACTGCAGAACGCCTCGCTATCGCTATGGAAGCCCATTGTAACGGGCCTGCTCGAATGGTAGCTGTCGTTTCGGCTTTTGATTTAGAAGCTGTTCGACGTGTGGCACCTTCGTTAGAAGTTTGGACTCAGCACTTGGATCCAGTCGGCCAAGGTGGTTTTACTGGTTGGCTCGAGCCGCATACTGCTCTTCATCGTGGAGCACAAGGAACCATCATCAATCATGCTGAACACAAAGTATCGATGGAGCATGTTGCTAAATTGAAGTCACAATTGCCAGATGGTTTTCCAATGTGTGGATGTGCAGCTAACGTTGATGAAGCCAAACATCTTGCAGAAATTGGACCGACCTTCATCGCTGTTGAACCTCCAGAACTGATTGGTGGGGATATTTCGGTCACTACAGCAGACCCTTCAATTGTCAGCGATACCGTTGCCGTAGTGAAGGCTGTGAACCCAAATGTACGCGTTCTTTGCGGTGCAGGAGTCAAAAGTGGTGCTGATGTTGCAAAAGCGGTTGAATTAGGTGCTGAAGGAGTCTTACTCGCCAGCGGCGTTACCAAAGCCAGTGATGTTGAGGCAGTTTTAGCAGACCTTACATCAAGTCTTGCTTGACACAAATTGTCGTTCGAGTTCAAGCAGTGTTTGCTCTTGTCGAGCAATGGCAAGATTTTCTCCTCCCGGACAACGTAATCGAAAAGAACACGATTGACATGTTTTCTTCATAGTTGCTAATGGAAGGAATGCGAGATTTGATTGTGCATATCGATGTACTTCAAGCATAGCCTGGCAATCGTATTCAAGGAGTTTGTAACTTTGTTCAACTGAATCCTTGGTTGGTTGAAACGTTTCTGAATGCCAAAAACCTCTCCTCCATCCAATTGTATGCAATCGAAAGGCCGATTCGCTTTGTGGGAACCCATCACGATATTTTGCCCAGAGTACCATCGCATTTGCTTCGAATTCATCGCTGGATTTCTTCGGAGCACTTTGCATATCAAAACGTATGAGGTGCCATTTATTTTGAATCAATACAGCAAGGTCTGGAGAGGCATAGATTCGCTGCTTACCGATTGAAACAGATTCCATACGGTCCAATACATACCAACATGGATATTTTCTTTGCTCTAACTGTCGTATTATTCGACTTCGCCATAACAATGCAAAACGATGATTTGCATAGCGTAGCAATGCCTCAAAGTACCTTTTTTTTATGCCATTTGGTGTTTGGTCCATTTGCTTTTGAAGTGAATATTTCAGTTGATGTTCGAGAAGTAAAGGAGACCATTGTTTACCTTCTTGAAGGTCTTCTAAACGTTCAACAAGTATCTCTTTCATCGCACGAAGCATCAAATCCCATGGTCGACGACTGGTTTGCGATTCCGGTATTCCAGATGAAGTGATTGGATTACCATAGCGCAAGTACCAGGCTCGTGGGCATTTTAAAAACAAATCTCTTCGTGTTCGACTCCATTCCATTTGTGGTTCCATATCAGCCCAATTGGCCTCAACGGTTGTCAAAGGTTCGGTCAGAGAATACCAATTTCAAGCATGGACAGAATGGAATTCCCGATTGACCAGAGGGCGAGAGGAACAATGCACCAACCTGAATATTGAGCGAATGATTCGAATCCGTATTCGCCAAACAATCGTGAGATTGAACCTCCGAGAGAGGCGATGATTCGCAACAATAGAACCGTAGCGCCTCCAAGAAGAACGATTAATATGAATCCAATACTGCCAAAGAATATTCCCGATGCTCCACTGAGCATTGCTGCTCCTACACCTTGTGAGAATAATGCTGGGAATGCAAACCAGCCAAACCATCCCATCCAGATGCCGATCAATGTATCTCGTTTCATGTCTTTAACGCCACGCCAATCTCGGAAATTCTTTGGGAACAGTTTGTGAATTGCTCCACCTACAAAGTCTGCTTCAAACGGTGTGCCTCGACGAGCAGTAACGATGCTCATCTCCAACAACCATACGATCATTGCAATATCAACCCAGAACAAAGTGTTTGAGGGGATTGGTGCAAGTGTCGCTAAGAGGAGTGGTAGATTGACTAAGACGATTCCAGCACCACTTGCAGCAATGATTGCTCCCCAATACATACCGATTGGCAAAGGTGTCTCTAATTCCTCATATTCTTCACGTGGAAGTGCTAAGAAGAATAAAAACAATCCTGGACCAAAAATCAAAGAGAAATAGGACCACACACTGGAACTGCCGCCGTTGTTAATACTTTCAACAGCGCTGATTATTTCTTCTGACGAGGCAGAAGGTGCGTTTGAATAGACGACCCGCATTGATTTATCCAGAACTAGTATCGAATCCGATGTACCATTTGGCGAACTTCGAGTAAATGACTCATCGATGTCAACATATGTTGACCATGTGAGATTGTAGTTTGCTTTCATTGATGAAACGTCAGTTGCAGAAGCGTCCATTCCTGAAAGGACATGCACAATCGAAACCTCATCAGCAATTAGGTCAAGAGTTTTATTTAATTCAGTGGCTTGGTCAACAATATTTTGAGTGCCTGGTAAGGCGATAGCGATGATAAGTGCGTCCTTTCCATCAAAGAGTTCGGAGACCATCATTGATTGCATATTTTCATCATACAGTTCAGTGTCAAATACCCGTGCATGGTCATCGATGAGTTCACTTGAACCCAAATTTGGCTGACTTATTGCCGTCGGAATAAAGAGAATGGTCATGAGTAGAATTGCTCCAAGTATTGGAAGTGGTGGAAGTTCGTCCTTTCTCACCATCATGACCATGAAGCCAATCAATGAACCAACGCTGGTCAGCGATAAAAATACAGTCGAACTCGCAAGACCTTTATCGGCCTTTTCAACATCAAAACGTATGATTCCGAAGGCGTGACAATCACTGTTTAAGTCACCAGATACTGTTTGGATACAGAACTCTAAATTTGCATCACCGGGCGTTAAAGGAATCAACCCCGACCAAGCCCAAATGGTGTTGTTGCCTGGTATTGAACGGTCAACTCGTATTCTGCCAGTCGAGGTTTCCATAATCAAATCTTCATCTTTCACGAATTTTTCATCACCGGCTAATGGACCCCACAATTCCCATTTTGTCGTCTTTACATCATCAGCTCCCCAAGGGAATAATGGTTCAAATTCGATGTGTGCTCGACGCTCAGCATCGACAAAGACTCGAGCCTCAGGCTCGTAGAGTTGACCTTCCATAACGATGCCACCACTGTTCTGCTCAAATGCTCCCCATTGGACTTGTATGGTGCTCCCAATACAATTGTTTTGGGCCGAAACTGAAAGCGTGAATACATCACCTACATCCATTGAGAGGAATGCTTCAATACGTTGGCCTGAAAAGTTCATGGCAGAATTTGAGGTGTCGGTATCGACCACTTGAGTCACCACTGAATCATACACAGGAACTCCGCCAGCATCTACTGAATAGATCAAAGTGAAATCTTTGTCTACTGCCCATTGTCGTTCACAGAATTGTGGACCACCAACCCCGTCGATATAAGCCGAAAAGAACACAGTCATGTTGACCGTTGCATTGATTGGGTTTTGTAGCGGTTCACTGGATACAGTGAACACAGGCACGACTCCGTTTCCATACGCAACCGGTTGGCTACCAACTGCGTTGTCGGTACGTTGGCGTTGAAGAACGGCTTCTTCTGCGTCAAGACCTTCTACAAATAAGCGTTCAACGGGTTTGACATCCCACTCGACAAAACCAGGTTCGTATTCGGGGTCCTCCGCAGCATTAACGGCGCTTGTTGCCATCACCCCAAGTAGGAGTGCAAGCAAGACCAAGGCAAGGCTACGCTGGCGCATTGTCACCACCACATGGTTTTGGTTCATGAAGGCGATGGGCCTTTGAGAACGATTAAATCAAATCAAATAAATAATCCTGAAGAGAGTATTGCGCACATTGCTAACATTCCACAGGTGATGGAAATACCATTGACGCCGCCCTTGGTGAGGTAACCACGGTTTTCAAAAACAGCGCCTAAGAGGCTGTCCATTTGGCATCCAAGCCAACCCAGAATTGATACGAGAACTGTTTTTATGAATCCTGTCTGTAGGTCATCAACACTTGCATTGGTTGCCATCCAAGCCAAAAAAGTGAGGCCAGCAATCATGCACGAGCCTACAAATGCGGCTTTTTGCCCTGATGCTGAGAATCCACCATTCATTCCTGGTTCACATGGTTTCATGGTCGTAATCATACGGACATTCTCATCGAGGCAGCCGATCTCGCTGGCAAATGTGTCTGCGGAGGCAACAGCAACAGCAGCACTGAACATCCAAAGACCGTTGTACCAATCTTCTGTGACAAAGGCAAAAATTGCAACAAGTCCAGGTAAGCCACCGTTGGCAATGACGTTACCGTAGCTTCGATGGCCATCTTCCGATTCAGACATTCCAAGAACTCTTTTTTCTTCAAATCGCCATTTAGTTGCTTTATGAGAAGCTAAAAGGAATCCGAGAAGAATGAGGAGCCACGTCCAATGTCCCATTGCACCAACAACAAAGCCGAGTGCGGTGGCAGCAATGATTCCAGGAGTGTCAAGCATTTTTGCTTGACGTGAAACAAGGACGAGAGCCAATAAAAGGACTGAAGTAACAATCAAATTACCTTGATTAAGTCCACCAGAAAGCACATCCATAGATAACCCTCAAGCGGCACGGGGTTTCTTCTCATTGAAAGGTGCTTTCCCTAAGAAATACGGTGAATGGCGTTTCCGTGTGTGCTTTCTGGTTATGCAAGGGCAGTTGGTAGAATCCTACGAGTTATGAGCCAAAGCCCGCCGATTAAGAACGCCGTCCACGTCAGTATGGCAATTAGAAATACTGCATCATGGGTTTCAGCAAATACGATGCTAACGAGCCAAGAAGATCCGTTCCAAAATGAATGGAACATCATTGCTAAGGCAATTCCATAGAGAGGTTTCTTTGGAAGTGGGAATGCATCTTCCTTCGAAGAACAGAGCCATTTTGGAATTGGAATCGGTTGCGAGAATTCCGTTTCGGATTGCTTCATTATTTCGCCTGAAGAGCCCAAGAGTATCCACCGATCTGTGCTTGGTGGTGTTGTACGGTCAGAGGCGACCTGATATCCTGGTTGAGCGGTGGGGATATCTCGTGTGCTTAGATATGAACCAATTGCGTATCCTGCAATACCCGTCCAGAGTCCATGTGCAGGAATGGAACCAACACCTCGGACGAAACTTGTGAACGGGAAGACGATTGCACTCGCTTCTCCAGCAGCAAAAGTCGACATAATGTAGACTGAATTCTCAAGCAAAGCGAAGCCGAGGCCCACTGTAAATCCAATCTGGAAACCTCGACGAGGACTATCGATAAATCGTGCAAGAGCAAGTATTGCTGCTGCTTTACAGAGTTCTTCACCAATTGGTGCTGATAGAAAGAGAATCATTCCAAAGCCTAGACTCATGGGGTCCATTGTCTCAAAACCAAGAGCACTTAGGAAAATAGGGGATACGAATGAATTAATGACCACAGCAGGGGCTGCAGATACCATTCCTGCAATGAGCATCCATTCAGCAAGTCTTCGCGTTGTTGGAAGTCCAAAATAGGCGTTGAGTGTCGACCACCAAGCAAAAACAGGTGTTGAGAAACCAACGACAAATGCAGGAATTGCAATCAAGGCAAAAAGCAATCCCGTCAATATGTTGAGGCCAAAAATCATCATCGGAAACATGCAAAAAGTACTGATGAAAACGCCGCCAAAAAACAACCACCACAAATGCTTACCAGGTGGCATTTCTAAAGGCGCAGAATCTCGAATCAGGTGGTGGTCGACATGAATTGGCTGTGATGACTGAATGGCAGTATGAGGTGCAATCATGTTGAATGTCCGTCCTTCTATAGATTCATTGCCTCGGATTACATGGGTGAGCCTCGGGCGACGAAGAGAGGAAAAACCAACGACACATGGAATGAGGCAAACAGTACCAAAGAGAGTGAAAAATGGGTTTGAAGGGCCAAGGTCACCATCAAAGTCGCTGTCGAGAATCCCTGCAAATATTGTCACAAAGGAAACCTGAACTATTATCAGTACGAGGAATACAAATCCGAGCATCGAGCGAACAACTTTCCATGGAGTCGATGGATGTACGAGCGTGAGGCCTGGTGGAGGCGGGGTCAACGGTGTGGTTGGAAGACCCTGCATGGTGTGAACAGCGAGAGGTTACCCTATCACATTTACGAAGAGGTCCCGCTCAGTTCGCCCATCATTCGTCACTGATGTTACAGCATTCGGCCAAAGCCATCATCATTGCGGGGTTGACGCTTCAGCCCCTCACACATCAACCCACCGGAATAACAAGAAGAAATACACGCCTTCATATTCTCAACTGAATTCTAACGATACATGGGCTTACGAGAATATATGTTTGCCCCGCGTCGTGATCATCGAGGTTGGTCGACACCAAGCGAGGCAGCTCGTCTGTATTTCCTGTTAACTCTCATTGTGACTGGTTTCTGGGCATGGCCGAAGACCGACGGGAGCATCGCTCTCTGGGCCGGACTGGTACTCTTGGTCTCTACACCACTATTGACAATTGGTTGGTGGCTCATCTCACTGGTGAGTCAAAACACAGAAACTCGAGTGTTGGTCGATTCACTGCATCGGATTGACCGAAGTAAAAAAGAGTCAATTCACAAGAAGAAGAAACAATGAAATTTCCATATCACTTTTCACTGAGGAAACCGTATCCCCACGAGTGTGGAGGTGCGAATGTTTCCTTAATCGAACGAGGAGAGACCCAGCGCAACAAATTGAGAGGAGAGCCCGCTTTATCGTTGGTTCCACTGCCACGTGCTCCGCCAAACGGTTGTTGGCCGACAACGGCGCCTGTTGGCTTATCGTTGATGTAGAAATTACCAGCAGCATAGCGAAGTACATTCATTGCAGTAATAACATCTTCACGCTTGGTAGCAAAAATTGAGCCGGTTAAGGCGTATTCTGAAGTCTCATCACAGGTCTTGAGAACAGCATCGAAACCGTTGTCTGGATAGACGTGAATCGAAAGTACTGGTCCAAATATTTCCTGCGCCATCGATTCATAATGAGGGTCTGAACATACGATAGTTGTCGGTTCAACAAAGTAACCTTTGGAGCCATCATAGCCTCCTCCTGTGACGATTTCACAGCCGGAATCTGCTTTTGCTCGGTCGATATAACCGGTGATGTTGTCAAAGGATTTCTTATCGATCACTGCTGACATGAAATTGGTGAAGTCTCGTGGGTCACCAATGGTGATTTTACCGACTTCAGCACAATATTCATCCTTGATGTTGTTCCATACAGTTTGAGGGATATAGGCGCGACTTGAAGCACTGCACTTCTGTCCTTGGAACTCGAAAGAACCACGAAGTAGTGCTACAATGACTGCTTTTTCATCGCAGTCTGGATGCGCGACAATGAAGTCCTTGCCTCCAGTTTCTCCGACGACACGTGGATACGAACGGTAATTTTCAAGGTTATTGGCAACATCTCGCCACATCTTTCGGAAGACCGATGTTGAACCTGTGAAGTGAATCCCAGCGAGCATGGGGTGTGCAAGTACGGTATCTCCTACCATACTGGCTTTGCCTGGTATGAAGTTGATAACACCTGCTGGAAGGCCAGCATCCATCATCAGTCGCATAAGTAAGTAGTTGGATACATAGGAGTTTCGACTTGGTTTCCATACTCCAGTGTTACCCATGATTGCCATGCTTGATGGCAAGTTTGCAGCGATGCTGGAGAAGTTAAACGGTGTGACTGAAAAGACGAATCCTTCCAATGGCCGAACTTCGCTTGAGTTCCACATAGCAGAAGTCGAAACCGGTGGTTGAAGATTTTCGTATATTTCACGAGCATAATTGGTATTAAAGCGCCAAAAGTCGATCAGTTCACATGCAGCATCAATTTCTGCTTGATGGCATGTTTTCGATTGATTGAGCATGGTGCTGGCATTGATTTGAGCACGATAGTCGCCTCTCAAATATTCACTGGCTTTGAGGAAAATGGCAGCACGAGCTTCCCATGGCATAGTTGACCACATTTCGTGTGCATCGAGAGAGGCTTGAATGGCTTCTTCGACGTTGGCTTTACTTGCCATGTGAACACGAGCAATCACGTGACTGTGATCGTGTGGCATGACTTGTTCGACAACATCGCCAGTGAAGACTTCCTTGCCGTTGATAATACATGGAATTTCAATGATTTCACTTTCTTGTCGTGCAATTTCAGCTTTCAAAGCAATACGTTCAGGACTTCCAGGAAGATAGCCGAGTATGGGTTCGTTAACAGGGGTCGGTGGGCGAGGAACATTGTTCACCATGCACCGATGCTATCGCACCCGCCACTTCAACATCACGCTATGTAGAGATGAGCGTGCTTTGCTCGAACCTTACTGAGTTTTGGAGCTACAACTGCCATACAGTAGCCTTGACCAGGGTTGCGTGCATAGTAATCATAATGATATTCTTCTGCTAAGGTAAAGTACGTTGCTTCTTCTACGGATGTGACAATTGGACGGTCGTAAAATTCCTGCATTTTTTCAATAGTTGACCGTGCAATATCGACTTGCTGTTCTGTCGTTGGCATGATGCAACTCCGGTATTGAGAACCAACATCGTTTCCTTGCCGATTGAATTGAGTCGGGTCATGGACGGTAAAGAAGACTTCAAGCAGCGTTTCGAAAGGAATCAAATCGGGGTCAAAAACGACTTCTACGATTTCAGCATGACCGGTCGATCCAGAGCACACAGGTTCGTATCGGGGATTGGGGTCATGGCCACCTGCATAGGCAGGCAATGCCGATTCAACACCATACAATCCTTTGAATGCTCCTTCAGTGCACCAAAAGCAACCTCCGCCGAGTAATGCTCGTTCCATGTGTGAG
The DNA here is from genome assembly GCA_028822955.1 of Candidatus Poseidoniaceae archaeon. Lineage (GTDB taxonomy): Archaea > Thermoplasmatota > Poseidoniia > Poseidoniales > Poseidoniaceae > MGIIa-L1. The sequence continues at coordinate 526 of JAPKCL010000015.1, read as the reverse complement.
GGTTCGAGGCGAATGCTTTGAATCCTCGTATGGATAAACTACGCGATTTCAAACTTCCCTCAATCAATTCGTTTCAAAACTAGATATCAATTCTTACGAAACTTATCTATTCGACTTGTAACCTCTTCCAATGATTTAGGATTAAAGAATACCTCATCTCGAGTATACATTTCCTCGACTTCTTGAATTTTTTCTGGTGTAGTTGCATCAAGATTAGAACTTTTGGCTGGACTTTGACATATTTTCTTAATCTGTAAGAATGCGATGAATTTTGCATATGAATCGTCTATTGATCTAAATTTTTTTCTATTTTTAGCACTTGGTTCTGGTGTGAAATGTTCAGCTAACGCTTCGAGTATAATCTCAGATTCATCGTAATCATTCTCGTACCCGTCTTGGGTTAGATGAGGGGCTATATCAAAAAAAGTTTGAAACCATTTTCCAAATCCGTTGGAATAAAGCAAATCCAAGAGTTTTCTCTCCACCCTAGTCATTGCGTGCCGGTGAGAATTTTCCATGCTGCAAT
>JAPKCL010000200.1 GCA_028822955.1 Candidatus Poseidoniaceae archaeon | reverse complement strand
ATTCCAACGTCTCAATGTCACCGTTCCATGTTGAGCGGTGACATTGAGACGTTGGAATTACAAACAGAAGAAATTTCGGACGTCAAATGGTTCACGCCGGATGATGCACGAAATGTTGCTGTATCCTATTTTGATAAAGAAGCGTTGCGAACGCTTTGATCAAGCACCAACGCTCTTGCGGGCTGCTTCAAGTGCATCATCGAGACCTTCAGGATGAGAACCACCACCTTGTGCGAGTGTTGGACGACCGCCTCCACCACCTTTGATGTGGTGTGAAATTTCACGGAGTAAAACAACTGCATCATACCGTTCACTGGCAATTGTATTTTCAGTAACTGCAATCATTAACTTTCCACCGCCCTCTTTAGAACCAAGAACAGCAAGGGTTGGTTTTGAAGCATCGAGTGTGAGCTCCTTGAGCATTTTTGTCATTTTCTTAAGGTCTCCGTTTACCTCCATTATGGCGATACGGACACCATCGATTTCCGAAGAATCCGAACCACCACCAGCAGTGCGCAAGCGAACAACTTCAGCTTCCAGTTGCTCAATCATCTTTCGTTGGTCCTTCCATTCAGAGTAAAACCGTTCAGATGCTTTGGGTAATTCATGCGATGGAATACCAAAGGTTTCACTTGCTTGTCGCAGTAATGAATCTTGATTTCGAGCATACATGGGCGCAGCTTGCCCTGCAACAATGTGGAGTCGTTCGACACCATCTTGAACTGCAGCAGAACGAATAATTCGTATTGACCCAATTTGGCCGGGTTCATCATGGTGTGTACCGCCACAAGCCTGAATATCGTGGTCAGCAATTCGAAGAATACGAATAGAATTGCCTTTTGGTGCTCCACCCTGATACAAATCAAAACCAAACTTCTTGTCGGCATCCTTTCGATTTAATTCAGTTTTTTCTGTTCGTTGAACTTGGCCCAAGACTTCATTGGCCAAGGATTCAATTGCATCGAGATCATCTCGATTTAATCGACTAAAGTGAGTGATATCAAGACGGCCGGAATCGACAGATTTGTTTGCCCCTGCCTGATAGATATGAGGTCCAAGTATTCGACGAGCAGCACCTCCTACAATGTGAACTGCTGTGTGGTGGTCCATCAATTGCTTTCGACGATTCCAATCGAGACTTCCATGGACTAAATCACCGGTTTCAAAAGGACCATCGACCAAATGCAGAACATGTGTACCAACCTTGCGTGTATCAAGTACCCGATGATGTGTTGAATCTGTAACTAATCGCCCATAGTCTCCTTCTTGACCCCCGCCTTCAGGGTAGAAACAGGTTTTGTCAAGAATAATTCCATGTGTTGCATCGGACGGAAGGTCATCTCCTATGAGTGGCAGACATGCAAGAACACTGGCATCAAACTCTCGTTGTTGTACATCCTCGTAATACAGGGCAACTGTAGCCGGCAAATGTGGAATTTGTTCAACGAGTGGAACTTCTTCGACGGTTTGAGCAGCTTGTTTAGCGATACGAGCATGTCGGTCGGCCATTTCTGCAGCGAAACCCGTACGAATTCGGACATTCTTCCAACCGGCGTTCTTAGCCAAGGTGACGACCATGTCAGGCGCTAAGCCATGAGAATCATTGAGTTGGAAAAGGATCTTATCGGGAATAGATTCCGAATCATTTGAGATTCCTTTGAGTTGGGTGGTAATGACGTTACCTTGGCTAAGAACGCCGGTTGGAAGAATGT
>JAPKCL010000014.1 GCA_028822955.1 Candidatus Poseidoniaceae archaeon | reverse complement strand
GTAATTACAGCCACTTCGAGCAATATCTGCAGTATGCTTCAAGATATTCGAGCGGGAAGAATGACCGAAATATCTGTGCTCAATCAAGCCATAGTCCTTCGAGGAGAACGTGCAGGAATTGCAACACCACTCAATCAAATGCTGGTCGCAATGGTCAACGCTCTTCATTCTGAATGAGGTCAGTGTTGTAGTGTAAGCCTCGGTTCTCACTTCGGTTTTCAGCATCTTCGGTGACCAACTGCCCGACCAGAATCAAATTTCTTAATTCAACAATTTGTCTTGAAGGTAAGGCACTTCTCCAAATAAAATCAACTTCTTTCGCCAAAAGTTGTAAACGTCGAGAGGCACGGTGAAGGCGATTAAATCTACGAACAATTCCAACTTCTCTCGACATGGTGTTGGTCAGAGATTCTCTATCGTGAGATACCGATACATGTTGAGTCAAGTCTTCAAGTCCATCAGCCCGCCATTCCGGTAATTGTGAATCATTGCTCTCTGGTTTATGTTTGATGATATGATTTGCAGCACGGTCGGCATAGACTACCGCTTCAAGTAGGCTGTTGGAAGCGAGTCGGTTTGCACCGTGCATTCCAGTGCATGCAACTTCTCCAATCGCATACAATGAGGGGATAGTTGCTCCAGTTTCTCGACTGTTTGGTCTTCCGTATTCGTCAACTGCTAACCCTCCAACAATGTAGTGTGCTGCGGGAGAGACTGGCAGCGGGTCACGACCAAGTTTCAATCCATGTCGGTCGAGTCTGCTCTGTATGTTTGGAAAGTGTTCCAAAAGATGTTCTTGGTCAAGATGGGAAGTAATCAGATAGACATGCTTGTCTCCAGTTTCTTTCAATCGCTGATCGATTGCCCGAGCAACGATATCTCGTGTTGCCATTGAACCAAGCGGGGAATGATTCAGTGTGAATGAAAAGGGTCCTGGTAATATTTCGGACCCTTTATCACCCGCAGCCCGAACTTCAGCTTGCCATTTGAGAAGTCCTTCATCATCAAGAATGACTCCACCTTCGCCTCGCATTGCTTCAGTAATCAAGAAAGGTCGGTCGGATTTGACCGCAAGTGCAGTCGGATGAAATTGGATGAAAGCCATGTCCTTTACTTCCGCACCCGCCCGATACGCCATTGCCAAACCATCACCCGTAGCGACAGGTGGGTTTGTGGTTTGAGACCACAATTGCCCTACTCCTCCAGTAGCGAGCATGAGTACATCTGCGGGTTCTGTGAAGACCATGTTATCTTCTTGATTGAGGCACCATACCCCTGCAATTCCTTTTTCGGGGTTTTGGTGTTCACGTTGAATTAAGTCCATTGCGAGCGTATTTGGTTTGAGTATAATGTTGAGATGTGAACTTGCAGCATCGTTTAATGCACGTTCAATTTCTTTTCCAGTAGCATCTTTTGCATGGAGAATTCGGCGTTGTGAGTGACCACCTTCTTTGACAAAATGAAACTGGCCATCCTGATCTTTTTCGAATCGCACACCGATATTGAGTAAGTCATGTATTCGGGCACCGGATTCTTCAATCACTCGCCGCACAACTTCTTCATCACATAATCCATCTCCACTTGCAAGTGTATCTGTGATATGTGATTCAAGTCCTACCCCATCTGTTTTGTCAAGAATAGCGGCAATTCCCCCCTGTGCCCAATTTGTTGAGGAGTCAATTGGTCGCTGTTTGGTGATGACGGTAACCCTATGGTCTGCATCAGCAAGTCGTAAAGCAGCAAATAAGCCAGCAATACCGCTTCCGATGATGACGATGCGTGCCACAGTACTCCCTCTGGTTGGGGGGTGCATGCAACTACATTTCACCCCATCGGCAAGCGAAATCGCTATGACCGGCCCTTGATTACCTCTTGAATAGAATAATATGCGGTCCAAAGAACCGCTTAGCATGCAGGGGCAACCGAGGAACTCACCGAAGTCAGGCAGCAAAGTCGTGGCCTATCTGCTGTGGTTCTTCTTCGGATCTCTCGGCATTCACCACATATACCTTGGAAGAGGAATTCTCATCTGGTTTCTAGCACTCATTACGTTCCAAGGTTTTGGTATTTGGTGGCTTGCCGACCTCTTTTTGATTCCTTCCTCTGTGAGGAAAATGAAGTCCTCATCTCTTCGGGAAGCATTGGGCTTTGTGTTTGGATGTTTACTTATTGGCTTTTCCATTGCGAATGCAGGATTTGGAAAAGTCGCACCCTTCTTCATTGAGGGTGCAGAAAATCTGAAAATAAACATCGGTGATCTGTTCTTGCCGTATTGCAGCACCTCACTTATCGAAGCGGATTTGGCCAATGGCGATCCCTCTTCCTGTCTTGGTGCTGTTGGTGCATGGGATGGCGCTGACTTTTTTGTCCTTCTTGTTGGGTTGTTTGTTTTGCTGTTTGGTCGGCTTTTCCGGAGAATAGGCCGTCGTTCTGAGCGTCGTTACCATGTTCTTTTCTGCGTGGGCGCAGCATTGTTCAGTATCGCCATTCTTGACCGCCTTGAGTTTCTTCCTCGTTCAGCAAGTTCTGAAGGAATCACAGAATTGATTCCCTTTTACATCAACCCATTCTTGTTTCAATGTATTATTGCAGCACTAGGAGCCTTCCTTATGGGTGGGCCGAAATATTGGGAAGCAGAAGCGATTGAACAAACACGGGACCGTCTCGACAAGAGAAGGAAAGTTGCTGGTGACTTCAGAGATGCGTTTGGTTCGGTGAAAATGTCCTTGAATTCACGCAGCGGTACAACACAGCGAATTACCCGTTCTCAACTTCTCAAAAAGGATTCACAGCTGCATATGAGGCGAAATACCTCGAGCAGTCTGCAAGTTCTTGCAACATGCCCCTATTGTAAAGGTGGCGGATGTAATGAATGCGGTCAATCTGGTGCACTGTGAGCCTCCTGGTCGTAATTTCATACCATGTTTCTGAAGCCTTCTGGCTTGAGTGAAACACGAGTCAAAACCAAGGCACTGCCCTTGAATCACTCGCATTGTTTAAGTCCTGTGGGCAATGGGTGTTACGGTTAAGGTCGAGGTAAAGTACTTCGATTAGAGGGATAGGAATGTATCTACAAGCATTAGAAATTTCAAATTTTAAATCCTTTAAGGGTGAAATCACCATTCCGTTAGATCGAGGATTCACCGCGATTACCGGACCGAATGGTTCAGGGAAATCCAATTGTGGAGACGCTATCCAATTTGTTCTTGGTCCTCGCAGCAACAAAGTAATTCGTGCACAAAATGCGAAGGATTTGATTTTCAATGGTGGTAAAAATTCCAAACCAGCTCGTTCTTGTGAGGTTACACTCGTTTTTGCAAACCCTTTGCTTGCCAGTGGTCGCCGCCGACTTCCTTTGGACCAAGACCAAGTGCGAATGACCCGTTCAGTTCGCTTGTCGAAATCCAATAACACTATGACGACTTATCTTCTCGACGGAGAAGAAAGCAGTCAAAAAACATTCCACCGCCTTCTTGGTGCCGCAAATGCTCGCCCGGATGGCTACAATATCGTACTCCAGGGCGACGTTACAAAGTTAGCAAAGATGACGGCGAAAGAACGCCGCAAAGTGCTTGATGGTGTTGCAGGCGTCACTTCATACGATGATGAAATCAGAAAGGCAGACCGTCAAAAAGAGATGGTTGAAGGATACATTGAACGTATTGGTCTGCTTGAAGATGAACAGAAAGCACGGCTCAAGGATTTGACGAAAGAAAAGAACCTTGCAATCAAGGTTCAAGATTTGGTTGCTGACCTCAAGCTTGCTCGAGTCATTTCAGCCCAATCCAAATTGGCAAGTCAAAATTCCGAACGGAAATACATGGTCGATGAGCGTGTGAGAATTGATGAAGAAGCATCATTACTCGAGCAGGCAGTCAAAGATGGTGCTAAAAAATTCTTACTTCTTGAAGATCAAATCGGAGTGCTACAAAAGCAAATTGAAGATTTGATGGGTGGCGATTCAAACGGTTTACTCGGCGCAATCAGCCAACTTCAAATTAGAATTGCAACCAGTGGAGACCGAATCAGCGAAGCAGAAGATAAAGACCTCGAAGATAAAGAGGAATTAATTGAACTTGTAGAATCTCTACAGCAAGCACAAACTTCACTTGATGAATTCAAACAAGAACTCGTCAATGCTAGTTCAGATTTGAAAGGAGCGGAGTTGGCTTTGCTCGAAGCAAAGAAAGAAGAGGCCGATGTTCAACTTCTTCTCGAATCCTCCGGAACTGCAAATGCAGAATTGTCTCGTTCTCTTTCGAAAGCCATCCAGGTCACTGAAAAGGCAACAGAGGATTTGGTATTGGCGCAGAATGAAGTCAATCGTGTTGCAACACAAGCTGAAATGTTGAGTGAACAATTGAGCACTGCTCAAGAGTCGGCAGAAAGCGCACGTCTTGCATTGGGTGAATCTCAGTTAGAGGGCGAACAACTTGGCGCTGATGCACCCGACCAAGACCGTCGTAAACTCGGAGAGCAATTACTCACCAATCAACGCTCTGAAGCAAAACTCCTCGAAGAATCACAAGCAATTGAAACCCGATTACGCGAAACCGAACGGAAACTCAGCACGGCGAAAAATGAACTCGAAAACAAGAGTGGAGCCAAAGGCATGGCTGGCGGTGCTGCAGCGATTATCGCAGCCCGAGACCGTGGCGAATTGTCAGGAATCATCGGAACTGTTGCAGAATTATGTCAGCCCAGAGACCCTGCTCACACCGATGCACTGGCAACTGCTGTAGGCGGCGGTATGACCTCAGTTGTCGTTGATAGCGACGAAGTTGCTGCCAAAGCCATTCAATGGTTAGCCCAAAACAAAGCAGGACGTGCAACATTCCTACCGCTAAACAAACTCACTCAATCCCGTGCTGCTGGAAAGGCATTGATGGTTTCAAAGAAACCAGGTGTAATTGGTTTTGCCAATGAATTATTGGATTTCGACCCACGAATTGATATCGCGGTTCGTTTTGTTCTTCGAAATACCCTTGTCGTGGATTCCATGTCGACCGCTCGAATGAATATGGGTGGTGTACGTTTGGTGACGCTCCGAGGCGACGTTACTGAAGCAGGAGGTGCCATGGTTGGTGGTTCGAGGCGGAAATCACACGTTTCTTTTGGTGGTAACATTCAGGGTGCAAGTGAAGTCGAAGCTCTTTCTTCAGATGTTGAACGATTCCGCTTGATGGCCGATACAGTCAATGGCGCACTGTCTGATGTACGTCGTCTTCAATCCGAAACACGTACCAAAATCAATGCTCTTTCAGACGGCGACCATGCCGTACGATTCCAAGAATGGCGAGCAGAGCACAAGCAAGCACAAACCAATCACAGCAATGCACTCGGTGAAGTTGCCAAACATGAGAAGCGCTTGGATGAACTCAAGTTGGAAGGTTCAAACAGGATTCGTGAACTCGATCAGGCTCAACGACATCTTGGTGAAGTAAACGAACAACGTGGTGAAGCACAATCGGCATTGGAGGACGCAAGTCCAGAACATCTCAAAGACCGCTTACATGCTGCAGAAGTCAAGCGTGTTGAAGCTGAAGGGCTCAAAGTTCAAGCAGAAATTTCTCTGAATGGCGATTCAAGTCATCAAACTCTTTTGAGCAGCCGTGTTGATGAAATTAGCCAGCGCATAACACAATTGAATGCGAATGCAATCACGCGAAGTGAGCGTATGGATACACTCCAAGCCGGCGTAGCGACAGATTCTATAGACTTGAAAGCAAAAGAAGCTGAACGCTTCCAATTCCTTGAAGAAAATCAAGGTCTCGAGGAAGAACGATTGGAACTCATCGAAGAGCGAACGAGTTTGCAAATGAATCTCCAACAAAAGTCCACAGATGCCCGTTCTCGCAGAGCCTTGGTTGAAGAAATGGGCCGTACCCTTGCTTTGAAGGATGAATCAATCCGAGAAACAAAGCAAGAGATGATTGAAAACAACATCGAATTTGCAGATGAAGATGCTCTTTTACCGAGTGTCGGAGATGCTGAGCGAAACGAACGGACTCTTCAACGTAAACTTGACTCCCACGGTCCCGTCAACATGCTCGCAATCGAACAATTCGATGCATGTGAAGCCCGGCTTTCAGAAATGAAGGGCGATTTCAAGACCCTCCAAGATCGTCGCAAGCACCTTATCGATGTCACTGAGAAGCTTGAAAGCCAACGCAAAGAACGTTTGTTGAAGGTTCTGGAAAAAGTCAATGAAAACTTCCAGGTTGCTTACAAATCCCTCAGCGATGGTGGACGAGGTGAATTATTCCTTGAAAACAAGGATGAGCCATTCAAGGGTGGACTCGAATTGTGGGCTCAACCACGTGGAAAGTCAGCGAAGGTTACTCGTCACCAATTATCAGGCGGTGAACAGTCGATGGCTGCTCTTGCTCTGATTTTTGCAATCCAAGATTATGACCCAAGTCCATTTTACTACTTTGATGAAGTTGACCAAAACCTCGACGGATACAATGCAGAGCGAATCGCATTGATGTGCCGAGAACGAAGTAAGCGGGCTCAATTCATTATGGTCACCTTGCGCAAAGTTTCACTTCGTCTTGCCGACCATCACATTGGTGTTACGCACGGTGGCGATGGTTGCAGTCGTCGCATTGTTGACTTTGACCGTGACAAGGCAATCGCCTTGGGTGAAAGAGCATTGGCAGAAGCAGAAAAAGACAATGCCAAGAACCATTCGCGAATCGAGGAAGCATCAGCAGCCTCTCATGAAATGCCCGAAGTTCCTGAGCCATTATCAACACCAGGTAGCCTTGGAGGATTGCTCAACCACATGCCTGCTTCAGAAGACTCAATCCAAGAGAAGACGGAATCAGGTCGAGGACTTGCAGCACTTTCAGAACGAACTGCAGACATGACCGAAGATATCGAAGAATATGCAGAAGTTGCTCAAGCGATTCAAGCCGTAGAAGCAGAAGAAGCAGAACAATCTGATGTCGCTGAAGAGACCGCTGAAGCCGAGGAAGACACAATTTGAGGTGAGTATTATGGCGGAGCAACAATCAGGTTTGGACAAATGGTTTCTACGCCAGGATGTCATTGACCAATTGTTAGCATCTGGTGAAGATTCACATGAAGCAGCCTTATTCGGTGATAAAATCATGACGATTGCTGCTACAGAGGAGGCAGAACATCAAACCCTTATCGACCCCTTTGACCGTTCCGTAGCCCTCGTTCTTTCCTTGGTTCGAGAAGAAGGACTCGATGCTTGGAACATCGACCTCTCAAGTTTCCTCAAAGTATTCACTGCCCGAGTTAAATCCGAAGCAGGTTCACTCGACTTACCGGCATGTGGGCGCTTAATACGCCTTTCATGGGAAGTATTACACCAACAGGCCGAGGATTTATTCGAGCGTGTCCAATTCTCGGAAGAAGAAGAAGATTGGGATGACGGTCTTGGATTTGGTTGGGAGGCTGATTACAATGATGAAGACTTTTTCTTTACGAATTCTATTCTTGAAGGCAGTGCTGATGAGATCCTCCCAGACCTCTTGGAAAACCGTGTCCGGCGCGATGAAGGTCGTCCTGTTACCTTGGTTGAGTTACTTTCAGCCTTCAAAGATGCTTCCGATGATGCGGAAATGCTTCGACTTCGAGAAGAAAATCGATTAGCACACGAAGAGGAATTGAAAGAATACCTTGCTGACGTTGATGGTCGAATGCACAATGAAGACCTTGAAGGCGATATCAAGCGCTGTTGGCAAGCCCTCCGCACCTCATGTTTGGCTGCTGGTCAAACCAAAGTACCGGTCCTTGAAGTGATGAAAGAACTCAAACCGATTCTTGAACAAGCCTTTGGTACAGTCCCTGAAGGTTATGACGATGAAGCGAAGGTCGCTTCTTTTATTGCAGGCCTTTTCCTCACTCATCGAGGATTTGCTTCTATTACTCAAGACAGCGTTCCAGATGGTGAAATATTTTTGGAAGATTGTTGGCCCCAAATGAAGACTTTTGAAGAAATTAATGTACTTATTGAAACTCAACAAACAGCAGAGAATGAGCGAATTCAAGAACAGGATTCAGGTTCTGTTCGGCATGCGAAACTCCGAGCCGAAAAGGCCCGTTCTGCTGAAGAAGATTCGATCCGTAAACAAGAGCGTGCTCTGGCAAAGCAGCAAAAAGAACAGGCTGTTGTCGAAGTTCCAGAATCGAAAGACATTGAAGAACAGTCGTATGAAAACCATGAATGGTTGGTTGAATGAGAGGGAAAGAAATGACAGAAGTACCAGTGGACACACTCTTGGAGGCTACATTATTCGGCGCTGGTCGCTCAATGAGTGTTGCAGAACTTTCAACAGCGTTGGGTTACGATGAAGACGAGATGTTGGATTCTTTGTATTCACTTCGTTCAACACTCAAACGCCGCCGTGGTGGCGCTTTGCAGGTAGCTGAAGTCGGTACACGTTGGGCGATTGAAGTGAAGCCGGAGGTCGCAAGTTACCTCCCGAAAGGAACCAAAACTGAAATTCCACAAAAGTTGCTCAAGGCGGCAGCACTCATCGCTTATCATCAGCCAATGCCTCAGTCACGATTGGTAGAACTCTTGGGTCAGAAAGCCTACGACTACGTACGTGAATTGGCTCAACTGGGTATGGTAGACCGTCGAAAAGATGGCAATACTCGCCGATTATCTACGACTCGCCGGTTTTCAGAGATCTTTGGATGCCCTTATACCGACCGTAAGAAGGTCAAACAATGGTTCCGTGAACAAGTCAAGACCACTGGGCTGTTCGATGGTATGGAGGATGCAGCCGTTCTCAAGGAAGAAACCGAACTCGATGGTTTGATTCAGTCGACTTTACCAATTGGTGAAGAAGAGTGATTGTTCATTCATTCCGCAGTTGTTGAAGTAATTCTCCGACTAACGTTTGCGTTTTAGGTCCTGATGCTTGTTGTAAGCGGGTAGCGACAATTTCAATTTCTTTACCCTCTGCACCGGCGGAAACCGCCATATTGCGAGCATGTAACTTCATGTGACCTGCTTGAATTCCTTTGGTCGAAAGGGCTCGAAGTGCCCCAAGGTTCTGTGAGAGACCTGCTGCAGCGATGATTCCAGCCAATTCCTGGGCAGATTCCACGCCAAGTATAGCAAGGTTCGCCTGAGCCACAGGATGGACCTTAGAGGCGCCTCCAACGATGCCAACTGCCATAGGCGTCTCAATCGAGCCGAGGAGGTTCCCTTCAGCGTTTTTCTCCCATGTCGTCATTGAGCCATAAGTTCCGTTGCTGTAAGCGGCCCATGCATGGCAACCGGCTTCGACAGCCCGCCAATCTTGTCCGCAAGCAACAGCAACGCTGCTAATAGCGTTCATGACTCCCTTATTGTGCGTAGCAGCACGGAACGGGTCGGCCTGAGCAAAATGCTGTGCTTCGAGTATCCCTTCAATGACAGAAACACCATTTTCATGGGTTCCATCTTCCGAGATCTCTTCGGGAGTGAATACGGCACTAACTCGTGCCAGTCGATGTGCTGCGAGGTTGGAAAGGATGCGTAGATGGACTCTTCCACCAGTGATTTCTTCGATGCGAGGTGCGATCAGTTCCGCCATTGTATTCACTGCATTTGCTCCCATGGCGTCACGGCAGTCAACTACGATGTGGGCGATAAGCATCGGTCCACTGATGGAGTCGAGTAGGCGGGTTTCAATGCGCTTACAGCCGCCTCCGAGGCGGACCATGGTTGAAGGCAGACTGTTGCACAGTTGAATAAGCTCTTCAGCATTCGAAAGAACGTCTTGCTCAGCCTTTTTCCAATCAGAGCACTCCAATATCTGCAATTGCCCAATCATCATTGGTGCATCGGAATTTGTATGGAATCCACCGTTTTTCAGGCAACGCTTCGCCATATTTGATGCAGCAGCAACAACGCTTGACTCTTCAAGACAGAAGGGAATGAGGTAGTGCTTGCCATCGATAACAAAGTTTGTCGCAACTCCAACAGGGAGTGACATGGTTCCGATGACATTCTCTATCATTCGGTCTGCAGCCTCTTCACTTAATGCACCACAGGCTTCGAGTGCAGCGGTTTGCTGCTCACTTAAGTCGGCCATGTCAGCAACGATTTGACGTCGTTCTGCAACGGTATGGCGGAAAAAACCACTCAAACGACTGTTTTCCACTGGCATGAGTTCACGTCCAGTTGTGCCACACGCCTGTACCCCATCAAGGAATCGGCATTGAGGTGAAAGAACGGGGCATTCTTGTTTTTTGCCAGAAGTGAATCTGTGAGAGGTTGTTAACGGGTTTAACGCTTTGATTAACGCGTTAATAATGCGTTAATGATGTGTTAATTAGACACTCTAAACCGCTACGGCTTCAAGATTAACATATCCTAACGCCTCTCTCAAGCCTCCGATTATGGTGAAACATGAAATACCCAAAGGTGATTGCTCCCTTTATGCGAATCGTTGGGAAAGAAATGGACTTACCTCCGCTTGATGCTAATCCATTCTCCACTTTATCGTTGGAATCGAGCGATTCCAATCTCTTAGTGGGACGCCAGCACATGCTTTCGGTGCTTTCTCAATACATTCAGTTCCGATCTCCTCGGCGTATTTTACTGGTTGGAGAGCATGGCTCTGGGAGAACCTCATTGCTTCGCTGTGCCTCGAAAATCGCCCCGCTTTCAGTTCATATCGACCATATTTCTCGAATGGATGCAGGATTGAATTTATTGAAAGATATCTATTCTCGTTTTGTCAGTTCGAATGTTCCCGAGAACCGTAATGACCTCACGATGAAAATCCTCGAAGCATCTCAGAATTTCGCGAAAGCCCTGCCTTTGATTGTCATCGATGCCTCTACAGTTGACGTTTCTGCTCTCAATGTGGCACTGAGAGATACATTGCCGACACTTGAACGCATACAAGCGGTCATTGTCGTCGTACTCGAAACCAAAGATAAGGCCATGCTGCACGAATCGGTTTTGCAACGATTGGACCAGATGCAACCCTTGGCAAATCTTTCATTGGAAGAGATTCAACTTTTGGTTGAACGCCGGATACAACAATCGACCAGTCAACCGTTTACCTTTGGCAAGGAAGATGCACAGCACCTTTTGGAACAAACCTCAGGCTTGCCTTCGAGTGTGATTCGAGTCATGCGTGACGCTATTGACAACGCAAAAATGTCTCAATACACCTATGTCGAGCCACATTACGAATCATCTACGCCCATTTCCGAACCTGTTCACAGCCCCTCTTTGTTTGAAGCACCTCCTCAATCCTCATTTGAATCCCTCTTTTCAGAGCCTGAAGAGCCGATTGAGGAAAGTATTGAACCAATGAATGTCGAGCATATTGACAAAGACTCTGAGGCATTGCTAATCGAACAAGATACTCGGATTATGGAAAGTATCGAAGACATGAATCTTTTTGACCTTGACCTTGATCAACTCACTGAGGACCAACATAACCAAGCGGAATTGAAGATTCTGGAAACTGTGGAAGACATCAAAGAAGGCTATGACGCCGTGCCTCCCAATGCAAAACCCGAGGTCTTTGAACGCCCACCGCTCGACGAACTTACGCCGAAGGGGATGACTGGACTCTTCACTCGCAGTCGTGATTTCCTTGACAAGGAGCACGAAGAACCTCCGCAAGCGAAAATGGTTGAGGTGGACAATGGAGTCGAACTTTGGGAACACCCTTCCTTCCAACAATCTGATAGCGCTGAAGAAGAAATAAGCGAAGAGGATTCAGCGTTCATGCTTCATGATGAAGTCGGCTTCATGGAACATGAGTCTGAGAGTGATACTGCGGATGAATTCGAGGTGAATGTCACGGAAATGGACAGCCTCTCTCAATCGATTCCGCCAATACCCGAAATTGAACTCGATTTGGATACTGCACCTGTTTCAAATGGATTGTTAAGCGAATTAGCAGGAATGGTTCCCGTGATGAAAGCGCTCCAACGTGCCATCATGGCTCCTGATGAGGTCGGAAGCGCCATTCAGCGACGTAAATTGATTGAAGCCCTCGAGGCTTTACAACGTCAACCAACTGGTGCAAAACAAAATTATTCACTTAACGCCACAGTGCTTTCTGCATTGACGGGGCATGAAATCGCCGTTATTTCGATTGCACATTCTCGAAGGTATTCACCGTCAGACGAGGAACTTCTCGGTCAATTGGATATCAAGAGGGCTCGTCTTTCCCAAATCAGTAACCGATTGCTAAAAGCTGGAATTTTGAGTGTTCGTACTCTTGGCCGTAATCGCTACTACGAACTTACACAAGCTGCACGAGCCCAATTGATTGCTTGGAACGTTATAGGAGGTGAAAACTGATGTCTTGGACGATTACATGGTCCTGGCAGGCTCCACAGCGTATTGCAGCGCTTGCACCGGTCGAAGGAGGCATGGTTGTCAGTAGTGGACTTGATTTGTTCATGATTGAGGCTGATGGAACCGTTCGATGGAAAGTCGAATTACCTTTCAAAGCGCATTGTGCACAAGCCAATAATGGTATTTTAGGAATCCTTGCTGCACATGGTTTCTATGTTCTTTCGACTGCTGATGGTTCCATGTTACACGAAGGCCGTTCCACGCCAGGTGGCTTTACGGAGATTCTAGCACGCCCAGGAGGCGGTTGGATCCTTTCTGGCCGTGAAGGGCACCTTCACTTGTTTACACACGAAGGAACCGGCCTTCGTCGACTCGACAGCGGAAAAGTACGCCGTTTGCTTGGTTGGCTTGACCGAGAACACATGATGTGGCAAGACGCTGAAGGAAAACTTTGGTGTGCCCGCCTTGCACAAAGCGACCAAAAGCGAATCTTAGAAGACCGTGTTTGGAGTTGGGTCACTCCCTTGATGAATGGCCGAATTCTCATGCAGTCCAACGATGGTGGTGTTTGGGAAGGTGTCCCTCATCCATTCGGATGGGATTCATTAGAACGAATTGAATACGAATCATTAGAGCCAATGGAAGGCGTACGAAGTGCAGATGGGTGGTGGGTTTTAGGTATCGAAGGGCACCTTCACCACCTTTCATCTCATTCTGAAAATGAATCTGATGTTCTTCTGGGCGAATCAATGAATCTTGGTGACTTGTTGATTGGTCTAACACCTGACACAATGGTGACTGCTACCCGTGAAGGATTGGTACGTCGTTGGTCAGCACCTCATTTGGCTCAAGCCGAACGCCAAGGCCGATATCAAGCGGTTGCTCAGGCTGCTTTAGCCAAGAATTGGGAAGAACGTAAGGCGTTATTCGTTCGAGCACAAACTGCGGAAGATGAAGGTCGACTCTCAAGAGCAGTTGAACTCTATGGGGCACTTGGCCGCTCTGAGGATGTACGTCGTCTCTTGAAACGTCAAAAGGAGGGTGGAGAATGAGCGAAGAATTGCAACTCGTTACTCGAGATCGGGTCGAGAAATATCTTGACATCACTCGTCGAGCTCGAGAAAAGGCGACCTCGTTGTGCGAAGAAGGAAGCGAACAGGCAGGACACTTGGCTACTATGATGCGAATGGCTGATGATTATGCATCGGATGCAGCCCACTTTCTCTCGATTGGAGACCACATACGTGCATTTGGTGCAATCAACTACGCACATGCTTGGATTGATGCTGGTGTTAAAATCGGCCTTTTGGACGGGCATGGGGATGATGTTCTGTTCACTCTTCCGTGAATAAAACATATCCAGTAATTTGCTCTATAGAGAATCAACCAACTGCAAGCGTTGATTATTACTGACTTCAACAATCGGTAATCCTTGTTCATACAAGCGTCGTTTGAACTCGATATCCACAGTGAGTACAGGGATTGTATGTTTGACAGCAAGGTCGAATAATTGGTCGTCAGGATGAGTCGATTCAAGTGAAAGCGCTTCGATTGGTTGAGACTTTTGTTCAAGCAATGTAAGAAGGAGTCTCTTACTTCTTGGCCGTTGACTGTTTAACAGTTCTAATTCTTGACGAACGCTGGCAAGGAGTAGCATCTGAGCAGGTCCTAGGACACGAAATAACTCAGTATCAATATTCATTCCAGATTCAATGATTGCCACCCATCCACAGGCGTCAATCAGTATCTGTTGCACTTCATCACCTTCAGTGGCTCACAGAATTGTTCCATAGCCAATAAGGCGCCAACGGGAGCCTACTCGACGAGAAAGTGAAACGCGTTGGCCAGTATCAGCACAGATAGGAAGTCGCAAATCCAAGGTAGCCTTGCCTTTTTCAGAGTTCTTGGTGACTCCGACAGAGGTTGCAGTTGCAACGTTGATCATCAACATCTCATTGTTTCGGAGTGGGTAAATCTTTTCTGGAGCCTCTCCTTCACCAGCGACCATTGTTTCCATTAATTTCACATCAACAGAGACCATGTGTCGGACTTCTGGCAAATCACCCTTTCGAGCAACAACTTGTCCTGACAGGTTATCTGCAGTGGTGATGGAAGGGTCAAGCATTGTAGCCATGCCACACAAGCCACCGGAATGCATACTTTCGAGGCTTAGACCGCCACCTTTCATGCTACTCACAGTTGCTTCAATCGGCTCCCATGAGACTTTCGAACCGTTTTCGATTTTCCGGCCAGGGCCAATGATGATTTCATCTCCAATCTCGAAGTTTCCTTCAATAATACTGCCACCAATAACTCCTCCAAGCAATTTTGTTGGTCGAGTTCCTGGGCGATTGATGTCGAATGACCGAGCAACATGCATAATCGAACGCGTATCCTTGGAGCGGTCCGGAGTTGGAATGGTCTTCTCAATGGCATCGATGAGGATGTCCAAATTGACGTCGTGATGGGCTGAAACTGGAATTACCGGTGCATTTTTTGCGATGGTACCTTCGAGGAAGGCTTTGATTTCTGCATGTGATTCAAGTGCACGTTCTTTGGTGACCAAATCAATTTTGTTTTGGACAATCACGATGTTTTCAATACCGGCGATTTCCAATGCCATGAGGTGTTCTCGAGTTTGTGGTTGGGGACAGGTCTCATTTGCAGCAACCATAAGCATGGCACCATCCATAATCGATGCCCCAGTGATCATGATGGCCATCAGTGTCTCGTGACCAGGTGCATCAACAAATGAAATGACTCTCTCCAATTCTTTTGGGTCATCGTCTTTGCCATCTGGATGACGTCCAGTAGCGTAGTATTGACCTTCTTTTGTCTTGTAAAATGCAGTGTCTGCGTATCCAAGTTTAATCGAGATACCACGCTTTCTTTCTTCCGAATGCGTATCAGTCCAAACTCCAGAAAGAGCTTGTGTTAAGGTTGTCTTACCGTGGTCGACGTGGCCGACTAATCCGATGTTGATTTCAGGTTGTGCTGGAAGCTTTCGTGCCATGCTTCCTCACTCCCATTTTTTTCCTACGAAAGCCCTCTCAGGATTCACTCGGACGCTTCCTCGCTTCCTACTGCGAGGAGGTCGCCTAGAGACTTCTTTCCAGTCTCTATGACTTTGAGATTGATTTGACGTGTGTCTTGACTGATGGTGTTACCACGGAAGAAACGACGCTTTCGTAGACCATCTGGCTTGTAACGGAAACGCTTCTTTTCTCCGCCCTTGTTCTTGAACACGAGACTGTGTCCTTTGAATCCAGTTGAGCGTGTGACGAGGACTGCTTGTCGGCGGCCGCCATCAAGGTCTCGGCGAAGAGGAGTTCCGGTTTTGTCTGAACCACCGGTGATTTGGAGTTTGAAACCAGAAAGAGTTTGTTCACCCTCTCCGACAAAGATTCCGTCGACGGTATCGCCGATTTTCTTGCCCAGCAATTGAGCGTGATTGTTTCCACTAATTTTGAGTGAATATGATTTACCGCCGTTTTTCGGATCGGTATCATTCACCACAGCAACAAATTCTCCTTGTAGTCCAACAGCCATAATATCACGTCTAGAACGCCCTTCCGACCATCGTCGTCTATTTAGCCCCACCGTTTGTTTACGGACGGAAATTCAATCAGCGAAACTTCTTTTTCAGTAACATTTCAAGACGAATCCCGAGATCTTTTGGAAGATAATGAGGCATGCTGAGATGAGTTGTTCGTCCTCGACCGTCGGTAATTGTAGCAACGCGAGAGGTAATAATTTGGCGCTGTTCAAACTCCTTGAGATATTTCCAAACCGTTGTATGGCTCTTCATTTTCTGTTCGTATTCTTCACATACAACCGCATAAAGTTGTTCAACATCTCCAGTGGTCATGGTCTCTTCTTTCGTGAGTCGCCTGCACAAAGAAAGCAACACTAACATAGCGTTTGGATTGAGGTCATCTATGTGCTCAAGGTTACTCCCCAGTGAGGCCGGGGCATTTTCCAGCGGGAGGTGAATATCTTCTACCATCAGTCGTCGTTCACTGTGGTCATCCTGTCGGAATTCACATCGTTCGACCGCCGCATTGAGTAATTCAATGACCCGTCGTGCATCTCCGGTGGGGGCGGCCTTTTCTGCAAGGAGTCGTATGATTTCTGGTGTCCATGTCCCCGGTACTAAACCCTCGATTGCTCGTTGGGTTGCAATGGCTTCGAGTCCTTCTGCATTGTAGGGTTGAACACGAAGGTGATTGGTGCTACCCATTCGAGAGATGACGGCAGTTTCGAGCACATCGAGCACTTGTTCTTGGCTAATGAGGATGAGAGAGAGTGTGCCTCTGCCGCTTTGGTCTTCATCGATGCGCAGTAATTGATAGAGCAGGTCATCACCTGAGCGTCGAAGCATGTGGTCAACTTCATCCAGGACGATAATGAGATGTGAAGTATCCGTTCGAAGAATACGCCGAAGACTGATCAATAGTTCTCCCATCGAGAGGCCACGGTCTGGATGCCCTGGTGCTAGTTCGTGTAAGATTCGTTGAACAACCCGCATGCTGGTTGAGGCATTACGGCAATTGACATGCACGGAACGAATGTTTCGTTTGTTCGCTAAGTGCCGTTGAATATCACGGCAAAATGTACGGGCAAGCACTGTTTTACCGCATCCTACTGGGCCTGTAAGGACGACTCGTCCAGAACCCTCTGGCGAATGGAGCGTCGTGAATTTTGATGCTAATTCGTTCTGTATTTCCTCACGACCAACCAGTTCGTTTGGAATGTAATCGAAGTTAAACACTTCTGGGTTTGCTAGAACCCAGCCAGCGCCAATTCGGTCGAGATAGTTACTCATAACATCGGAAGGCTTACGCCAACCGTTATTGAACATACGGTTTGGTCAAGGCCAAAACAACGCCAATTGCGATGTATGTGAGTGGTGCTCAAGGGATTTCATCAAATTGATAGCCCGTTTCCCATTTCTTTTCACCGAGGGCAACTTCAAGCTCAAAAGGAGTGATAAGTGGCTTTTGATAACGCACTGCATCATCAATTGCAATACGTGGGCAGGCAGTATTGACAAACGCATCAACTGGATAGAAATCAATCAATTCAGGTCCGACGTGCTCCAACGCAAGCAAGTATCCTTTCTTTCCATGTTTTTCGAGAATTCTCTTCATACGAAGAGCGAGACTACGGCGCATCTGGCCAGGTTTCTCACCGATGAGTATACCGAAACTTTGAGCATCACCACATGCCATAATCAAGCCGAAGCGCTGTCGAAGAATACGTTCGATCTGTTTCAAGGACATTTCTCTCGCTTCACCTGAATACGGGTCGAGAATAGCCAGCGGCTTTCCAGTATGAAGTACTAAGCCGATAGGGTGGAAATCACCTGAGCCAAGGAACAGATAGTGGCCAATGGAATCATCATCGCCAGAATAATTGCAACCCAATACTTGGCCTGGGAACGAAAGACGAGCCCCTCCAATTGGGATTTCTACTTCATATCCCGCTTTTTCCAAACGGTCATAGTACTCTGGGAGTAGGTGCAAGTGTTGAATCGAGCCAACCAAGCCGAGTTTCGTACCTGTGAGTGGCGCAAGCCGACCAACAGCATCCATGAAGCGTTCTTGTGCTTCTTCTTCCGAAAGGTCTTCTGGAGCAGGTTGGTTTTCCATTCGTTGACGAGCCATAGCCCGATGAGCCTCTAAGAATGGAATGATTGGCGCCAGTTCAGGTTCGCCATCATAGGTGACATCAATGAATTGTGTCGGCATTCCTGAATCGATGTTCATCTGTGAATGTCCCATGTGAGCAACCAGTTCAACGCCCATCATTCCCATTTTATCGTGAACTAAATCACATGCTCCGTAGCACGGGTCCGCTGCCAAGATGACTTTCGCACTTGTTTCAGTTTCAATCGTGTCCATCATTTCGAGGGCTTGCATTTTCAAACCTTCAGGAATTTGAAGGGCTACCAAGCGGTTATCATTTGATTGAATACGTTCTATCAATTCGGTGAGTTGAAAGTCATGACGATCTAAATCCATGGTTGTCCCCGAGCCAAGGGGCACGCCTCTCCCTCATCAATCCACCCTCTACGGGCAATTACTCTTCATCGAGTAAAATGATACGGTCGCCATCCATTTCTAAACGAACTAAAGATTCGATAATGACGTCTGGGTATTCGGCTTGTAATTTGACTAATCCAGGGCCCTTTTCGACGACTGCGATAATATGTGTGACTTCAGCACCGGTTCGTCGGACGCCCTCAAGTACTGCTTTGAGCGTACCTCCAGTTGAAAGCACATCGTCCACGATTACGACTTTTTCTCCAGGTTTGAAATCATTGAGAAACATCTCGCCTTTCGAATAGCCAGTTTCTTGGCCAATGGTGACTTCACCTTCAAGACCATACGAGCGTTTTCGGGCAATAATGAGTGGAATCCCAGTTCGAATACTTAGCGGGGCAGTCAAAGGTAATCCCATCGCTTCAATACCCAATATAAGGTCAACATCGTCCCATTCAATGGCCGTTTCACATAAATCAGTGACCGCTTTCAAAACCAACGGGTCAAGACGAGGTACTCCATCGGTGATTGGGTGAATGAAATAGGGATAATCACCTTTCCAAATAACTGGGGCATTACGAAGGCTTTCTCGAAGTCGATGCAGTGCATCCATCATATCGATTGCCTTGAGTGGCAGAATATGACCTTTACTCAAAGTTCAGCAAGGAATTCGACATACTCGTCAGGGTCGAGTAAGTTTTCGAGGTCCATTTCGTGAGGTTCGATGATAATAATCCATCCGTGGTCATAGGCTGAATCGTTGACCAAGTCAGGGTTGATTTCAACTTCGCCGTTCACTTCAGCGATGAGTCCGGAGTATTGTGAAGGGAAGGCTACCTTCTCTTCAGCGGTCCAAATCGAGAACATATCTCGACCTTCATCGATTTCGTATTCTGCTTGAGGGAGGATAACACGCAAAACTTCGCCAATTTCAACGGCAAGGTACTCGCTGACTCCAATCATCAAGCGTTCATCTTTCTCTTGATACCACAAATGGTCACGAGAATATTTTCTGTTATGAGCTACGCTGAATTCTACCACTTCGTCGTCCATGGTTTCACTTCCTTAATTCGGCCCAATCATCATCTTATATCAAATTGAGGCATATGCGACCATCAAGGAAATCCGACAAACGGGTTAAGTGAGGCGGGGTATTAGCACCCTTTGGTCGCCTATGGATTTCGCCGAAACCGATGAACAGCAAATGATTCGCGAACTTGTTCGTGATTTCGCAGAAAGCGTATTGGCTCCTACAATTGAGCATCGCGATGAAAATCAAATCGCGCCCTCCGCAGAATGGCTAGAGTTTATCGAATATGGACTCCAAGGAGTCACAGTTCCTGAAAAATACGGTGGTTCTCCCGTCGATGACATGTCTGAATCAATTATCGTTGAAGAACTCGCACGAGTCGACCCTTCGTTTGCGGTTATGTATTGTGTTCACGTTGGTCTTTGTGCAAAGACCATTGCACTGCATGGTAATGAATCACAAAAAGAACAGTATTTGACCCGCCTAGCAGCAGGTGATGTCGGCGCATACTCACTGTCTGAAGCTGGAGCAGGAACCGATGCAGCCGCCATGATTTGCAAAGCCAAACTGTCCGATGACGGTAAGCATTACCTTTTGAACGGTGAAAAGATGTGGGTTACCAACGGAGTTCAAGCCAAAATCTTGGTCTTGTTTGCCAAGGATGTGGATCATCCAGACTACGGTGTAAAGAAGCACGGTGGCTCTACTGCTTTCATTGTCGACTCTTCTTTTGAAGGATTCTCGGTCGGCAAGAAAGAAAACAAACTCGGTATCCGTTCATCGGATACATGCACGCTCATTCTTCAAGATTGCAAGGTGCCTGTAGAAAACGTTCTCAAAGGAGTGGGCAAAGGTTTCCCCATCGCAATGAATGCACTCGATAACAGCCGAATTGGAATTGCAGCACAGGCCTTGGGTATTGCTCAAGGCGCATACGAAGCAGCCCTCAAATACGCTCACGAGCGTGAAGCGTTTGGAAAACCAATTGCTCATCATCAAATGATCATGGCTTATCTTGCAGATATGGCAACACGTATTGATGCGGCACGACTCCTTGTTTACCGTGCTTCCTGGGTTAAACAACAACACTACGAACATGGTGGTCCAAGGCACTCAAAAGAAGCGAGTATGGCGAAACTGTATGCTGGTGATACTGCCATGTGGGTTTCAGAACGAGCCATCCAAGTTTTGGGTGGATATGGATATACCAAAGAATTCCCTGTTGAGCGCTTCTTTAGAGATGCTAAAATCACTCAAATCTATGAAGGAACTCAAGAAGTTCAACGGATTGTCATTGCTCGTGCTCTCAAGTGATTCATTTCATCACTGGGTTTCGACCTTCGAGAGTCGCTTGTCTTGAACCACTGGACCATTTGACAATCTTTGCTTGACATGTTACGAGAGAATTCTTTTTCAAGGATTCAACCAGTTCATTTTCAGATGGAGGGAACATGATTTCAACGGTGAAAAGCCCTCCGTCAACTTGACCTTGAATAGAACTACCCCTGCGGTAGTGTTCAGAGGCTAAGAGTGTCCGAGTGACCTCTTCAACTTTGATGACACAGGTCGTTTCAGTGCATTGTTCAAGAATAGAGTTTACTTCACTCGAAAGACGAGTCTTTTCAAGATGTTCAATCGCTAACTCTGTGGGATTACTGTTGGTCAAAACTTCCTCTTCATTGGCCTCCATTACGAACGCTGAAGTCATTTCAGTACGTGTTTTAGATTGTTCAGGGCTCCAATCTGCTTCCATGACTGTTGGTTCTGCGTTGTGGCATTCAGATTCTGTATCGACACATATTGTGAGCATTCCACCATCAGTGAGTTGTCCAACCCACCAAATATCTCCCCATTCCGCAATTTGTACGACGAACCGAGAATTTGTGATCCAATAGCCACTTCCCACCTGTGTATCGTTGATTCGAAAAGAACCGTCCAATAGAATCTCTTTTCGATTACCATCTGTGACTCGAATGATTCTTCGAGGACCTGGGTATCGAGTGTTTTCTTGAGTTGTTTTTGCAGCCTCAGCTTCTCGTTCGGCTGTTCTTTTTTGTGCTTCGGCCAATGCCTCAGCCATCTCTTGTTCAGAATTTGCAATAGCTTGTGTACGTTCATCTTCTGTACCTTTGTTATTCAACAAGTCCTGTTCTAAGTCAGAAAATTCATCAGTGGCACTGGTATCGACTTCAACGCCGACAGATTCTAAGAATTCCCACCATTCTGGGACAGATAATTGCCCGTTACCGTTTGAGTCCATTGCCTTCATCACATGGTCAACGGCCCATTTAGGAGGTTCGGAATTGGTTAATGAACGGATGAGATCGACGGCTTCTTCGGTTGAAATCATTCCATCTGCATTTGAATCGAGCATTTGAGTGAGTTGAGTAGAAGTATATCCGGATTCTTTGAGCCAAATTCCAAATCGTTCCGTCACTTGAGCGGCCATGGGGTCGTTTGCAATCCGAGTATTCGCTTTCGAACGACCTTCTTTGACAGAATTACGGATTTTTCCTTTGACAGCCTCAGTGACATCTGAACCAACCTTTTCTTTGACTGATTGCGCCCAACTTTGGACATTTTCTTGTTCTGATAGAATCTCGATAATCGTTTCACGTGGCAAATGGTCTGGAGGTGCTTGACCGGTAAATTGAACCGCAATTGCAGCCAATTCTTGATTGTCTAAAACTGCAAGATTAATACCTTCCTTCATGAGTTTTTCTTCAATCTTTTTGAAGGCCATAGTACGTACGGCATTACCTTGCATGTTGTAAGCACAACGGCTCACCTCATCAACTTGATGCCATCATTTCAATCTGGATATTGTAATTTTGGCCAGTCCAGATGATTCTCTTCAGTCCAATGAAGCGCACAAAGTACTGTTTCAACTTCAGCAGAATCAGCTAAATCTCTTTCAATTTGTAGCCTGTGAAGCCATGTTTTCAATCGCCCGAGTGCTTTCCCTTTTGCAATACCAGTACGTTCCATGAGCCAGTGGCCATCAATAAGTGAATCATGGCCACTCTTTAGTGGAGCCAA
This sequence comes from Candidatus Poseidoniaceae archaeon, assembly GCA_028822955.1. GTDB lineage: Archaea > Thermoplasmatota > Poseidoniia > Poseidoniales > Poseidoniaceae > MGIIa-L1. The sequence goes on along the minus strand of JAPKCL010000014.1, from coordinate 2,192 downwards.
TGCCTCGAATGCTTCGAGTAAACCGTAGACTGTGTCGGCATTTTCACGACCACTCCCTCTCGAAGGGGAAATTCCATGGCTTCGTAGAACGATTTCCAGTTTCAAATGCTGTTCCGCAAATTCTCCAAGAACTGCTCGGAATACCCTCATGCTTGCGAGCGAATCATGTGGTAGTGTTCCAAATCGGCCATGAAGGTCAAGAACATATGTTCGTTCTTTTTTTGACAGTTTAAGTTTGATTAGGGCATTTTCAACCTCTATAGAAAAGCATTCTGCAAGGAGTATTGCGAAACGTGTTAGGCCGTCGAATTCATAGACAAAATGATGTCCGAGTGTTGCCATGCGAAGATGTTGGGCACTCCATTCACCGGGTAGGAAACTATCCAGTATTCCATCGTGGGCCATTTTTTCGACAACTTTTGCCATGTTCTTTCCGTTGAGGATTTTGAGCCACTCCATCCAGATTCGTTCATGGGTGACTGCCTTAAGCATGTGAGAATTTTGACGCAGTGCTTCACTTAGTTCAGAATCAAACTTCCAAACTCCTGCCTGGCCTCGGTCGAGGAAACGGTACGCACGAAGAATTCGTAAACCATCTTCGGAGATTCTCCGATAGGCTTGACCGACAGCCCGAAGCATCCCTCTTTCCATATCTTGGAGTCCATAATGTGGGTCATGCATCACTTTTCGAGCAATGTCAATGGCCATTGCATTGATGGTGAAATCACGTCGCTCAAGGTCATCGGAAAGGGAAATACCCCAACTGACTTGTTCAGGTCTTCGCCCATCTTCATATGCACTTTCCGTACGGAGCGTTGTCGCTTCATAGAATACACCATCGCCACGCAGGCTTACGGTACCATACTCAATTCCAGTTGGTATTGAGTCTGGAAATATTTCCATCATTTGCTGAGGTTCAAGCGATACTGCAAAATCAATATCATGGACATTAATTCCAAGGCAAACATCTCGAACTGCACCACCAACAACCCATATTCCACCACCATGTTGGGCGATGATCGAAGCGATTTCAAGAATACGGGGTGGTAACTTCTCAAGCCATTCTATGACGTTTGGAGGGCATGGCAGAGCAGGAACATCTGCTTCAAGAGCAGGATTTGGCCAACTTTCACCCGACATGCAAACCCTCCTTTACTTCGAATGGGAGTACAAGAGAGACAAAGCATTATCGCAGAATGACCGTTGGAACGGCTCAATGTGGGATGAAGATGATGTCCGCCTCGTGCCGTATGAATGGCTCAAGCCCCATGAAGAAATCAAACCACGTAATCGTGATAAATTACTGGAAATGACACTCCGCTGGGGTGGATTTACCAAACCATTGGTTGTTGACAAGCGAACAGGCGCTATTCTCGACGGTCATCACCGCTATTCCATTGCAGGAGAATTGAACTTAGCACGTGTTCCTGCCATTTGTGTCGATTACCTTGCAGATGACCGAATTGGAGTCGATGTTTGGCCGGCAGCAGAACTTCAATCGATTACCAAACAACAAGTGGTAGACATGTGCCTTTCTGACCATGTATTTCCACCAAAGACCAGCCGTCATACCATCGCTGACCATTTGCCACCGATTCATGTGCCGTTGGAAGTTCTTGAACAGCCCGCACCAACTCAATTGGATTGACGCGTAGCAATGTAGGCTCGCCATCGAGCGTTCCCTTTACCGTCTAACTTCACGCCATGCAGTGGAGTCGATACGGGAGATACCGTATGTTCATGGATGATTCCTTCATGAGATACCATTAATTTCACCTCAGTTCCAGCTTTACCTTTGAGCGAAGTCTTGAGTGCTTTGACCGAAGATGTTCGCATTCCATTCACTGCAATAATTTCATCACTCGGCATAATGCAATGGCGTATCGGTGAACCTTTGATGTGGGAGTTTACGGTGACTCTACCATCCTTTCCAGAGAGGTTTACGCCCAACCAACCATGTGTGTCTTCACCGTCTTTTGGAGTATGTTCTGGAGTAAGGTCCAATCCGAAAAAGGCCATTGTTGCCTTCATATCAGGTGCTTGGCGTTGATGCATCAAGTCATCGAGTAAGGAGCCTAATTGTCGACCACCTTTCATTGAGGTCAGGGCTTTACGGATGTCTTTGTGGGTGACGCCTAATCGCTCAACTCCTTCGTATTCAAGTGCATGTTTCCGACACAATTCAGCCATCA
>JAPKCL010000094.1 GCA_028822955.1 Candidatus Poseidoniaceae archaeon | reverse complement strand
TGGATTTGTTTGAGTATACTGAACAATTGGGAGCGAATGAACTTACAAATATCCACTATTCAGTACTTGCATTAGGTGATACTGCCTTTGATTTATTTTGCGAGGCTGGGAAAGAATGGGATCGTGTACTCGAAGAGAAAGGCGCGAATCGCATATCCGAAAGAATTGATTGTGACGTTGACTATGAAGACGATGTTGAAGAATGGATTGAACTGGTATTAGGAAAGTTACAAGAAATCTAAGTCCACCTTTCATCCAAGGAATTCACAACCAAAGATTCTATTTTCTCTCCGAAGAAGTTTCGACTCAAGAGGGATATTGGCAACAGTTGCTGCCATCACCCTTGACTTGGTTGCTGAATGTCAGCCAAACATCTGCATAGCGATTCACAGAGTTGCAAGGGCATCCACGAGGTCTTGCCAAAGGTCTTCAACATCTTCGATACCAACCGACAAGCGAATCAAGCCCGGAGTCATTCCTGCATCATAGCGTTGCTTTTCTGGAATTGCTGCATGCGTCATTGTCCATGGATGGTTGATGAGTGACTCGATGCCACCCAAACTCTCTGCTGTTGCAAACAGTTTCAACTGGGCTGCGAATTTCCGTGCACCCTCTTCTCCACCTTTGACCTCTAAAGAAATAATACCACCAAAGGCATTCATTTGTCGTTTTGCGATCTCATGGGTTGGGTGACTTTCTAGGCCAGGATAGAATATGCGGGTTACCTTTTCATCTTCTTGCAATCGTTCTGCCAACACGTGTGCACTTTCACAATGACGGTTCATCCGTAAAGCGAGTGTTCGAAGTCCTCGTAAAATGAGGAAGCAATCCATTGGTGCAGGAACTGCGCCAACTGCATTTTGTAAGAACGAAATCTTTTCTGCAATCTCCTTGCTTTGGGTGATTAAACAACCACCGATGACGTCACTGTGACCACCGATGTACTTGGTTGTTGAATGAACAATGATGTCTGCTCCTAGCTCGAATGGGCGTTGTAAGATTGGAGTTGCAAAGGTCGAATCAACCACGACAATGAGGCCGTGTTCTTTTGCCTCAGCAGCGAGTGATTTGATATCGTGAACTGTCAGAAGTGGATTGGTTGGACTTTCAAGCCAAAGGATTTTCGAGTTTTCTCGAACCACTTTGGCAAGGTCTCCGCTTTTCAATGGAGAATAACTGGTCTCAATTCCGAATCGTGAAGCAATCTGGTCGAATAAGCGAACAGTTCCACCATAAAGGTCGTCGCATGCGATGACATGGTCGCCTTGTTTGAGCATTTGGCTGATGGTTGTAATCGCAGCCATTCCGCTACCAAAGCAAAACCCATACGCTTCTTGATGGGGTGATTCCATTTCTGCGAGTGCTCTTTGTAGAGCGTTTCGAGTTGGATTGTCTCCTCGTGCATACTCAAATCCGAGGTGGTCTGCAAAATCGTTCTGAACATAGGTCGAAGTTTGAAAAATAGGGGTGTGGACAGAACCTGTCGTAACTTCAGGGTCGAGGGATGAATGAACACAGCGGGTTGAATCTCCAGTCATATTACCACTCCCATCCATCAACATCGAATCCGTTATCCCTTAACCAGTCATCGTTGTAGACTTTTCCAAGATATGGATTCCCTGCATCGGGGAGTATAACCACAATCTTTGCCTTTTCTCCGATTTTATCATGTTCAGCAGCAATATCCAGTGCGATTTGTAATGCTCCACCACACGAACCACCGCAGAATAATCCTTCTTGCTTAGCAAGACGACGAGCCATACGGAAACAAATCTCATCATCGACCATTCGAATCTCATCGATAACTGAAAAGTCGGTTGCTGGAGGGATAAAGTCTTCACCGAATCCCTCAACTTTGTATCCATGAGGTACCCCCATAGTTCCGTCTTCAAACCATTCTTTGAGAATCGATCCTTCAGCATCGACACCAACTATTCTTGGAGCATCTTTACCGTGTTCTTTCGCTTGTGCTTTCAGAGATTTCCCGCATCCAGTAATGGTACCGCCTGTTCCCATGGTAGCAACAAAGTGCGTTATGTCGCCTTGGGTCTGTTGCCAGAGTTCAGGCCCCGTTGAATGGATGTGTGCTTTTGGATTTGATTGGTTGGAATATTGGTCTGGATACCAAGCTCCGTCAATCTCCTTGCTCAGCCGCTCTGCAACCATGTAATAGGAACGGGGGTCCTCTTTTTCAACCGCAGTTGGGCAAACTTCAACTCTTGCACCCATGGCCCGTAGCAAGTCGATTTTCTCCTTCGCCATCTTGTCAGGCATTGTGAATACACACTTGTATCCTCGTTGTGCCGCGACCATCGCCAGTCCAATACCTGTGTTACCACTGGTTCCTTCGACAATGGTTCCACCGGGTTTGAGCCAACCCTTTGCCTCTGCTTCCAAAATCATAGCAAGGCCAATTCGGTCTTTGATCGAACCACCTGGGCTACAACGCTCAAGTTTTGCCCAAACTTCTGAGCCTGATAAGTCCGCAGTTACTTTGTTGAGGCGGATGAGTGGTGTGTGACCAATCGCTGAAACTACATCTTCGTAAACGCCATGTGGAAGGGCCATGTTGATTGCCAATAAATTCAGGTTCATCAGGTTTGTCAAATCCCTCTCCTTTGAATCACCGCTGCAAGTTATCAATTTTGCATAAGGTGTTGTGAATGTCGAAATCTTCCGTTGTTATCTGATTTGAATCGCAATTTGACGAGCAGGTTCAAAATAGACGCACTGCTGCTCAAGGCATGGGCACACTGGAATCTCTCGTGTGGCTCAATCGGTTTGTCAGTGAAACTCCTGGTGATTCAGAAGTCGGCGGTTTTTCTCGTCAAGTACCTCAAGCATGCTGGTCTCGAGTTCAGCCAACTCCATCACCTTCACCAACGCTTCAATTATGGTCCAAACAATTAGGTCAACGGCTTGGAGTTGAGCGTGGTGATGCTGAACTTTTGGGTGGAGGAGAACCCGTCAACGGTATGGATAGTTACGCTCAGCGATACGGGGGGCACCAGTTTGGAAATTGGGCTGGACAACTCGGTGATGGACGTGCTATTACGCTCGGAGAAGTTCAATGTGAAACAGAAGTTCTCGAACTTCAACTGAAGGGTGCTGGTCGAACTCCATACTCTCGAACTGCAGATGGCAAGGCTGTCCTTCGCTCATCAATACGAGAATTTCTTTGCAGTGAAGCCATGCATCATTTGGGTGTTCCTACGACACGAGCACTCTCGCTTGTGACAACCGGAGAATCGATTCTCAGGGATGTGATGTATGACGGTAACCGTGCCTATGAACAAGGAGCCATCGTTGGTCGTGTTGCACCGAGTTTTATCCGATTTGGAAGTTTCCAAATCCATTCGGCATCAGGTGATACAGAGACATTGAAAGCCCTCGTCGAACATACAATCCGTACCCATTTCCCTTCCCACTCATCCATTGGTGATGCTGGGCTACTTGCTTGGCTGTGTCAAATTGCTGAAGACACAGCATTGATGATTGCACATTGGATGCGAGTGGGTTTTGTTCATGGTGTGATGAATACCGATAACATGTCGATTCACGGTCTCACCATTGATTACGGGCCATATGGATGGCTTGAAGATTACAACCCTGGTTGGACGCCGAATACCACTGATTCATCGACGCAAAGGTACCGCTATGGGCAGCAACCACAAATTGCCGCTTGGAATCTGGCGCGCTTACTTGAAGCGATGATTCCTTTGATGGAAGACCCCGAGCAATTGCATGATGTACTTTCAGCATACACAACATGCTTCGATCAACATCACAATAAAATGTGGGTCGAAAAATTAGGGTTGAATGACTTCCTTGACGAAGATGAAGACATGGTTCGTAATCTCAATACCCTTCTCCAAGAAGTCGAGACTGATATGACCATTTTTTTCAGATTACTTAGTACGCTTCAATCCCCGAACATCGAATCATTAACGTCTGCTTTTTACGATGAAACGTCCATTCCTGTACAAGCATGGAATGAGTGGCTGGAAGCATGGTGGTCCAGAGTTGAAGGACAACCAAACCGAGAGGCAATGCTTCAAGCGAATCCGAAATATGTTCTGCGGAATTGGATGGCCCAATTGGCAATCGATGCGGCAGAAAAGGGAGACTTTTCAGTTTGTGAATCCCTCCATGAACTTCTCCAAGACCCCTATGGTGAACAACTACAACATGAAGATGAATGGTTTCAGAAACGTCCAGAGTGGGCACGTAATCGAGTTGGATGCTCGATGCTTTCGTGTTCAAGTTGAATAATTCTTAGAAGTGCTGTTCTTTCAAACAAATGATTATTATCTTCAAGCCTAAGCGATAGTTGTTCTTATGTCGTTCCGAGTCTGTATTGCTTGCCATGGAATCCGAGTCTACCCCTATGTTGGTTTCATGACAGGTCAACGTTATCAGTGCCAGGATTGCTTAGAATTGATGGTCATTCCACTTGAATTTGAGAATGAGGCTGACTATAAAGAGTACCTCGAGATTATTTCGGAAGACCGATAAATGCTTTAAAAAACCGCATTTTAGCCGTCTTTTGACGGGGAACCTTCATAATAGAATCAAACAACATTCGCATTGGATGGGATGCGTATGGTTGAGCGAAAGCAGGATGCTTTGAGCAAGAATTTCCTTTTGGGATTGATTGATGACGAGCCTGAAAACGAAGATGAACTCCACATCGATGTACGAAAAGCACCTCGCGTGAAAGGTGACCAATCTCTTGAACATCTGACCAAAAGAATTGTCGATGAAGTTCGAATCACAACGCCACGGCAACGTGCACAAAATGTCCTCAAAAGCGCAGGGCTCCATACTCAATCAAATGTAACCCAAGTTGCGAACAGCCATCTTCAACATGTTGGACTTCGAGCTCGAAAGGTAGCATTAAACCAAGAACCTATCCGCCGAATCCGCCGAATCAAAAAACAACCGGAATCTCCACAACGTAGACGGTCAATGCGAGGACCTCCTCAAGTAACTCGCTCTCGGCCGTCCGTAGGCTCCGAGAAGAAAGTCCAGCGCTCTGCACGTGTCGAATCGAGTCGCAAAGGAGAGCGTCGAAAACGCCGTAGTTTTTTGAAACGTTAACGAGCAAAATTCAACAAAGGGTGAAAAAGGAGAATAACGCCCGAAAGGTTGGTGAGACCATGGATATAGGGAATCCTAGTGAAGAACACGCAATGCTACGTGAGATGGTTCGTGACTGGACCAAGGAACATGTTGAACCTCAGGCACTCCTTCACGATCGTGAAGAAAAGTTCAATTTGACTTTGCTTCGTTCGATGGGTGAACTCGGACTTTTAGGAATCAGTGCTGAAGAAAAATACGGTGGCGCTGGACTTGATGCGACCGCTTGTGCTATTGTTCATGAAGAACTCTCTGCATCAGACCCTGGATTTGCTCTTGCATACCTCGCTCATTCGATGCTGTTCGTCAACAATCTCTCTTTCAACGGCAATGAAGAACAAAAAGAACGTATTCTTCCACTTGTCTGCTCGGGCGAATGGATTGGTGCAATGGCTATGTCTGAACCGGATGCCGGCACTGATGTACTCGGATTGTCAACCACAGCCGTTCAACAAGACGATGGTACATGGTTGCTCAACGGTCGAAAGATGTGGATTACCAACGGATGCCTCGATGAAACAGGAACTCCCGCTGATGTTGTTTGGGTCTATGCTAAAACCGGTACGGATGACAGAGGGCGTGTCCAAATGTCGACATTCCTTGTCGAAGCTGGAATGGTTGGCTACAGCGTCGGTCAGAAAATAATGGATAAAACCGGAATGCGTGCATCAAATACCGCAGAACTCGTCTTTGAGGATTGCATTGTTCCAGCGGCTAATATTGTTGGCGCACCAGGTGAATCACTTCTCCACATGATGGGGAATTTAGAAGTCGAACGCTTGACGCTTGCCGCTATGGCTTTGGGTATCTCTCGGCGTGCACTCGAAGACATGAATCGTTATGCTTCTGAACGGTCTGCGTTCAAATCACAAATCCGTGATTTCGGACAAATGCAACGTTATATCGGCGAATCATGGGCGAAATACCGTGCAATGCGTGCCTACATCTACGATACAGCATTCCACATGACTCTCGGTAAACCTGGACACCGACTTGATTCAGATGGTGTCAAGTTGTTTGCAGCAACCGCAGCCAAAGAAATTGCTGACGCTGCCATGCAAGTCATGGGTGGCTACGGCTATGTTGGTGAATACACCGTCGAACGCCTTTGGAGAGATTCAAAACTCTTAGAAATTGGTGGTGGAACAATTGAATCTCATCACAAGAACATTACACGTGACCTTTCGAAAAACCCAGAAGCCATCACTCGATGATTTCAGTTTTCTCGTTTTCTCAACAATTCAGTTCGAACTGGCCGGTTGTTCTAAATCCCGTCACATCTGCCCTCTACTATGACTGATGAGACTTCGAATGATTGGTCTTCAAAGGTCAATGAATTAGCTTCTCGCTCCAAAGACCTCGCTACGAAGGGGTTTGAAAACTCAAAAGTGATTGGTAAAAGTATTGCATCAAAAAGTAAGGAAGTTGCTGTAAAAAGTATTGAGAATACCAAAGTGGTGAGCAAATCCCTTTCAACGTCAACTAAGAACGTTGCACGTAAGGGAATGGATACTTCCAAAGACGTGAGTCATAAATTGACAGTAAAGGCTAAGCAAGTTGCCAAAAAAGGTA
>JAPKCL010000093.1 GCA_028822955.1 Candidatus Poseidoniaceae archaeon | reverse complement strand
ACCGAGAGGCTTCAAGAACAGTCGGCAAGTGTAGTAGTGCTGGGCGACGAAGATGAAGGAGGGAAACGATGCACTACTCACGCTCGAAGCGATTGCTGCGGGGGATAACCTTCCTCCTTGGTTCTGCACTGCTCTTGAGAATGGTTCAGCTGAAAATATCCTGGTTCTTCATCCAAATGAAGCAAGTCGAAATCAAACCTTGCTCAAACTCGCCCAAAGTAATTCACCCGTCGATACAACTCACCATTTGACTGTTGTACGATTACTTCAATTATTGACGCTTGATCTTGGCCTGCCGCCATTATTTGGAAATGATGCGGGTGTTTTTTCAGTTATCCATGCCCATACCAAACAGGCTGCCGAAAGCGGAGAATTGCCGTTGTTGTTTTCAGCTGTCGAAGGAAGGAAGTGGTCACCTTACCAAACCGAACGTATTCTTTCTCTCCATCGAACTTTACACCAATTAAACAATCCTTGGTCATGGGAGGGCGACCCTGGTGCTAAAGAATTTGATACGCTTCTCCGCGCCCTTGAAAAAAAGTTAGGTGGGACTCACCCGCATCACGCCTTTGGGCGCCTGATGAAGGCTCTTGAAGCAAGTTCTGATGTTCCATTTACGCTGAATGATGTAACTGGGATTGTAGTTTTAGATACGGCGCCGGATTACTCGGAAATCGAACGTAGTTTTTTTACAGTCCTCTCGAAAACACGCCCTGTTCACCAACTTTGTGCTGCGGGTTCATTCCGTCTTGGTTACCACGGTGCTTACCTCTTTGACGCTGAGTGGGACTATGTGACGCAGGCAACACTTCCTGATTGGGTTCCAGAACACGAAGTTTGGACACCCCCGGCCGAAACCCATTGGCGTTCAAAGCGAGGCGAAGAGAGGAATACTTCTCTTCACCGTGTTACGTTGGAACGCGGAATCCATTCGATGGATGCTGCAATCGATTTGCTGCGTTCCTACGGACTCAACTCAAACGGACGAGTCCTCATTATCGATGGTGCTGCAGATGCCAATCAAACTCAATGGCATTCACGTCTTGAATCTCTGGGGTATCAATGTGGTATTGAACAGAAAGCACTCGGAGAAATACCCGCAGTTGCTGGACTCGCTCGAGCCATGAAACTTGGTAGCGGGATGGATGCATGGTCGCTTGAGCATCTTCGGGGATTGTATGAACATCAGAGTCTCCCCTTAATCAACGGTGCAATTGAGGAAATCAGCCACCCAAGCGAACCCTCATGGTCACCACGACCTCATTCAGATATTCTTGAAAAAATCGCTCGTTCTTTTCACGTCCGTGGAGGGCAAGGTTCCCTTTTGAGATGGCTTGCTACACTGGCTCAGGCAACTCCTCAACTCGGGGAAAACAAAAAGCGTGCGCGCCAAGCTCTCGAAGAAACGCAGTGGTGGTTACATTGTGTTGCAGAAACATGGGCGCCGTTAGTAGACCAAGAAACCCTTTCCAAAATCGACAAACGCCCTCTCGGCTGTTCGACACAACATGCCCTTCCCCTTCCCCCACGCCCGAAATCCGGAATTGAATGGCTCGATACGATTTACAACCGTATCGATTGGATTGAACTTTCCAATCGTACAGCAAAGCACGACCGGTCGCTCGCCGGACTACAACTCGTGAGAGAATCTCACAAATCGACGCAAGAATTACTTGAAAAAGCGGGCTATGCAGTTCCTGGAAACGGTTCACAGTTCGTTGAATATTTCGACCATCTCCTTGCTCATACCTCATTACCACGCTCTCGCTCTCGCGGAAAGGCCATTCAAGTTCTTACTCCAGAACAAGCCCATGGTGTCGAAGCAGATTTGATTCTCCTGGTAGGATTAGATGTTCATTCATGGTCGATGAAGACTTCGAAAGTACCATGGCTTGATGCGCCTGCACAAATCCATCTAGGATTATTCAGTTCCGATCTTGCCATTCGTCAAGGCCGTCACCATCTCCGCCATCTTCTCAATGCTGCTCAAGAAGTGGTCTTCTTCGATACCAGTGCCGAAGAAGGCGGCGGCCCGAGTGCGCCCTTATCGGAATGGTTGACTGAAACCCGGCACGAAGGTTCACTCGCAACCTTCCAACCTGCGCCCTCCTTTGTTCAAGATTCTGAACATCAAACAGGCCGACTTCATCGCAGTTGGCACTGGACAAAGGATGAGCATGGCGGTGGCCTTGTTTGGCTTACTCCACGACCGTTTACGATGACTATGTTTGAAGGAAAGGCAATAGCAGAACGCGCTGGTCATCGTGGCAGAGATGAACGTCAACGACTCGGGCTTGAATTGCTTGAGGGCGGAGAACCTGTGGGTAGAGTACTCTCTCAAACCGCCATAGCAATGGCGCATGAGCTTCCCATACAAATGGACCGTAGCCTTCGACAACCGGTAATGAAAGACTTAGAAAACGGTGAGTATTTCACTTGGAACAATCGAGAACACCTGTTGAGCGTAGATGGACTTGTGTTACAACCTTCAAGTTCTCAAATCAAAGTCGGTTCAAGCCAACAACAACATTGGCCACACCTTGGCCTCAAACGGAATGCGAACTCAAAAGGTCCAGCAATTGACCCCCGCCCACTTCCTGCTCTTCATTTCCAAAGTTCAGTTCTAAATGCCACCACCGGTTTCGAATCAACAGGTATGAAGCGAGATGCTTGGTCTCAAAGTCGTCTTCAATCCTGGCTCAAATGCCCACGGATGGCATGGATGAATAAACGTTTGAAAGCAGAACCCGAAGATGAACAAAGCGAAGATGTCGATGCTCGGGCACGAGGTACAATGATTCACGATGCAGAAGCAGCAATGTTGAGCGCGCACGGAGTTATTACTGCCGCTGAAGCCGTTGACAACCCACTTCCACTGCACGAAGGTCCAATGAAAACAGTTCCAGAACTTTGGGGCAGTGTTCTCTCTTATCTTGAAAACGAAGTCCCTTGGTTAGCACGAAATGATGCCGTAGCTGTGCATCGTTGTAGAGAAATGCTTGGAGTCACCCCGGTCCAATGGCGAATGCACCTTGAAGGTGAGATTGAATTGGAACCCAGTGGCCGTTTAGGGCGAATGATTTCGGCAGACCTTGACTTGACATCATCAGCACCTTTGGCTTGTGAATGGATGTTGAATGAAGGAAAGACCGGGCATGTAAAAATAAATGGCTTTGATGACGCAGGTATACCAATTCAAATTAATTTGTCCGGCCGAATCGACCGAGTTGATGCCCTTGTACTTAGCAAACAACAACATGAACAAGCAGTCGCCGATGGAGTTCTTGCCAATACCTCGATTTCAACGATACTCCCACTTGAATTGAAAGAGCCTCACCCTGCTAATCGCTTGATTATTATTCGTGATTTGAAAACAGTGAACGGGCCAAAACCAAAAAACAAGGGTAACCGTCACCGGAAAGGAATGTTTGATGAAGTTCAACTTGGACTTTATGCGCGAGCGTGGGAGCAGAGCCATCCAGGCGACCGTGTCGTCGGTATCGGGGTAACTGAAATTGGTGAATCAACTACGCATTATGTAGAACTCGATACATCCATCCTCCAGTATATTGGTGAAAGTGAACTTGGAGAACGAACATCATATGCCCAAACACATCACCGTAAACCAGGAAGTGATTTTGCATCGCAAAACGGTTTCAGGTCTTGGATTTCAGAACGTATTCGGACGGCCGGAAGAGCGATCCAAACAGCTCACCAAGGTCATGTAAACGCAACTCCAGGTGACCATTGTTCCTATTGTACAGTACGGCGAATTTGTCCCTCAGCGTCTCTGGGAGGTGAGGTGCAATGATTCGCTTCAATCGAAGTCAACGCCTTGGCTTAGACCTTGACAAACACATTGCTTTGGATGCTGGGGCAGGCACGGGTAAAACTACAGTTATGGCCGAACGCTATGTTCAACATCTTCTTTCAGCCGAACAACGCGCTACCCAACTTCTTCCACATGGTCCTCGTGAATCAGTAAAGAGTAGCGGATTTTTACGGGCACCGCCTCGTCAGCGAACTTCACCAAATGAATGGAAAGGCTTGCTGCCCAGTGAAGTGGTTGCCATCACCTTTACCAAAAAAGCAGCAGCAGAATTGAAAGCACGTATCCGATACCGTGTTGGACAAAGTCGAGCATCCCAAGTGAAAGCAGGTGATGATGAAGGAATATTTGACCCGCGACTCCGAGAAGGAGATATTGAAACTTTGATGTCTGCTCTCGATGAAGCACCGATCTCAACGATTGACGCGTTCCTTTCCCAATTGGTATCACCGCATTTGGATTTAGTTGCAGTTCATCCAAGCCGAGAACAAATATCCGAGGAAAGGTCTCCACTTTTAGTTCAGGAAACACTCCATTCCGCATGGCGAATTCGTACGATTAATGACGCTCATGAGGCTGGTGTGCGCGGAAATATTGGAGCGTTCATAGAAGCACGTGACCGTTTGGCGGTGCTCCTCGGTGGCCAAGAGCATTCTGCAGTTGTTCTCAGCGGGATGTTAGGCAAATCCTTGTTTGTCGAAGAAGCATATCGGGCAATGCTTGCTCGTGCTAAACTGCTTGGCTCACCTTGGTCGGGAGTCGGGCCATTACCACATGAAGTCCTCATGGACATGTTTTTGGAACCAGTTCGAGATGAAGTTGTCGAATTTGCTCAAGATCTTCAACTCATTCTCTCCCAATGGGCTGATGTATATCTCGCTCATTCAACTCACTATGTTTTGGCTTGTGAAACTGCGATTAATTCAACGCTCACTCGTTTCAATCACTTGACTGCTTTGGCACGGGAACCCTTGCCAGTTGAGCCAAGTGCTTGTTTACAATGGGTTTGGCAAGTCGCTTTTGCCGGAACGACAACGAATCAATTAGAAAACGATGAACCGAATTATTTCCCGAAGGGTGGACTCCCTCAAGCCCGCTATTGTGCTGGATGGCATCCTGGTTTACTCGGTAAAACTGCCGCGAAAGTAGTATCTAAAACAGACAAAGATGAGGTTGAAAAGCAGGCATTACGACTCGCAGCGTCCCTCAATACAGAACTCAACAGCCGCCTTGGTCGTTTGGTTTGTCTCTTGGGAAGAAGTGCTTTCTTACTCGACCCGATTACAGATTTACCACATATGCCTGCTGAATGTGAACTTCGCCATCAAGAAGTTGAGACTACCTTCAGTGATCTTGCCCCAGAAGGACGACTACGTATTTCACACGAATTACAAACCAATGTCCTGAATGACTTGTTACTTGTTCATCGCGGCTGTCAAGATATCTTGACACTTCAAAAAGCGCATGAAGGTGTACATGATTATGATGATATCCAAACACTCGTCGCAGACTTATTACTCGCCCGATGCCCAGATATCGTCCGCCATGTCTATCCTTCACCTGTCGTTGAAGCCTTAGACTATCTTGGAGATGAACCATGGTCTGACCAGCACATTTCTCGGGCTATGCGTCTTGCAGGAGACGACCAATCCTGCTACGAAGATTTACAACGTCGTTTCTTCACACTCCAAACGATTCGACGGCAATATCGTGCTTTTATCATCGATGAATATCAAGATACTAACCCTGCTCATTTCCGTCTTCTCGCCCGACTATGGGGGCACCGAAGACTCGAATCAGATGACCCAATACGCCCACTTGGGCCTTGGGACCCAACGGTTTGTATCGTCGGGGATATGAAGCAAAGTATCTATCGATTCCGTCAAGCAGAAGTCACTGTCATGCGACGAACAGTCGCTGCGATTAAACAAGCTAATCTTTTGGAACAAAACGAACCTCGCTTGAGCCACTTACGAAGTGAAGGGGAAGGCCGAGACCCTCGGCCAGTTGGTGCAGGTGAATCATTCATCAAAGGTTCGAGCATTGAAGGAGCATCCGTCAAATCCAAATTGTGGGAGCACGTGAGTGTCGCTTTTGATGACGACGAAGATTCGCTTCACCTCGTTGATGATATCCGTAAAGAACGACGCATACTCGGACATATTGACCTTACCTCAAACCACCGTTCACTGCATAATTTAATGCGTACAATGAACGGAATGTTTGACGATGTATTCGACCAACGACACTACGTCTTACCGGGCGATTGGCATGCAGAACCTCAACAACTTCGGCCAGCCCGAGATTCTGATAATTCGGGAACACTGGAATGGCTCGTCCCTCTCCAAGTTGGTGTTGAACCTCCGAGTTTTGATTTAGAAAAGCGAATTGATACCTTTGCCGACCCGAAAGCAAAGCGCTCGCATCTAGAAAACGAATTAATCGCTGCTCGTTTACAAGCGCTTATTCAAAAGAGCGGGACTCGAGTTTGGGATGCAGAATCAGCCACCTATGCTGAACTTTCAAATGACGCATCAAATGTCCGACCTGACGATATCATCATTCTCGTCCACTCCAGAAAACACATGCCGGATTTGATTCAGAGATTGCAATCACGAGGAATACCAGTCATGGCAGACCGTCAGGGGGCATTGCTTCAACGACCTGTTGTTGCACCACTTCTCGCTTGTTTGGAATTGATTGCCTTCCCGCATTCTCGTCACGCTGCTTTATCGCTCGCTCGCTCGCCAATACTCGGTTTTAATGATGCCCAAGCACATGCATTACTCACTTGCAAAGAGGAGGGTTCATGGTGGGATAAAATCCAACAGTATGCACCAAATAAGTTCGTGAAACGTCTCGTAGCACACTTAGAACGCTTGGTTT
>JAPKCL010000092.1 GCA_028822955.1 Candidatus Poseidoniaceae archaeon | reverse complement strand
TCAAGCACGACGCTCTTTTGCATCTTCTTTGATGCGTTGAACAAGGTCTTTTGGACCGAGGACTGATTTTAATTCTTCTAGAGTTTTCTTTGATTTTTTATCAACCTTTTTCGGCATGTGTAATTTCAAAAGTACAATGACATCACCACGACCACTTCCTCGATTACGTGGCAAGCCCCGTTTCTTAATTTCAACCGTGTCACCGGAATTTGAGTATGAAGGGACCTTAATCGTCAATGGCTTTCCATCAATATGCTCCAAGTTCAATGTTGTACCCAAAACGAGGTCAGAGTAGCCGAGAGGGAGTGACATGATGAGGTCTGCATTCGAGCGCTCAAGCCAAAGATGTTCTTCAACATCCACTTCAATGAATAAATCACCGTCTTCACCTTTGCCTTGAGGGGCAGGCTCTCCTTTGCCACGCATACGTAGTCGAGTGCCTGCTTCAGCACCGGCTGGTATATTGAAACGCAGAGTTGTAGATTTGATCTCTTTTCCATTACCACGGCAAGGGCCACAATTCTCATCGATTTGATGACCTGAGCCATCACATCGAGGGCAGTCTCGGACCACATCTTGAACAAAAGGTCCCACTTGCTGACGCATTCGTACACGTCCTTGGCCACTGCAATCGTTACAGTCTGAAATATTGCCATCCTTAGCTCCAGTCCCAGCACATTGAGAACAATTGACGGGAAGTTCGACCTCGACCTCTTCTGAACTTCCTTCAAATATTTGTGTTAAATTAACTGTATGGATCATACGGATGTCACTGCCACGGCGTCGTGAACGACGACCACCGCCACCGCCACCGCCACCGCCACCAAAGATATTGGAGAAGAAATCTCCTCCGAGAATATCTTCCATATTGATATTAAATCCACCACTGCTGAATCCACCGAAAGGTGAACCACCAGGGCCACTGTGACCAAACCTGTCAAATTGTGCACGCTTTTCAGCATCGGAAAGGACTGCATATGCTTCCTGAATTTCCTTGAACTTGTTTTCTGCGTCATCTTCCTGACTACGGTCGGGGTGATACTTTCGTGCAAGACTGCGGAACGCATTCTTAAGGTCAGATGAAGAGGCATCTTTTGCCACTCCTAGGACTTCATAATAATCTCGCTTTTCCGACATAGCACTCACCCAATAGAACGAGGGGCATCAAGGACCTCTTTCAACATCTCGCATGATAAGGCCTCTTTCAGGCGTCCAGGCCACATTGTAAACAAAACGGTTCACCTCGTGGAATCGAGACTTTACAGCCTCTACACAAGACTCCTTTTGGAGATTCAATGATACGTATAGATTGGGATGTTTCGTATTGGGGAAGCGACAGCATTGCCATCGACTCGATGCTTTCAGATGCATCTTGTTCAGGGGTATTCGAATCCCAACCGTATACTTTCTCATTCTGAGGTTGAACATCAACAGGGAGTGTATTTCCAACTTCGGACATTACTGAATCGATTCCACCATCATCGGACACTGAAGTAATTGTGAGTTCTGACGAATCCTCATTCCTGATAGTTCGAATAGGAGCAACTGGACGTTGGGCTGTTACCGGTGCAGCAGATGCCGCAGCCCGCAATGCTTGCTGTCTCTTTTCTTCACGTAATTGGACAGCATCGCCTCGCCCCAACATTCGACCCAGCAAATCTAGGAATGAATCCATAGGTGAGTTTTTGCGAGTCGCACCAATAGTCGAATTGACAGACTCCTCATCAAAACTTCCGTCGCCAGACATTCTTCGATTTGCTTTACGAATTCGTTCTGACTCAAGCAAAAGGTCAACTTCGACTTTTTCATCTTCACCGAGTTCAAGTTCTGGTGATTCGAGATCGATACTGGAAACTTGCTGTTGAAGCACTCGTTCACCCTCTGGGCTCAAGTTACTATCGAGTTGTACATCAGTTTGCCAAACTCCAGCTTCTTCAGCATCGTAGACTTTCTTCATCGACTTCATGGTTTTCGAACGATGGAATTCATAGTCACGTATGGTTCGAGTTTTCCGAAACAAGACGATACCGATGACAATACTGATTCCGTACCAACCATACATGAGGTTCGGCTCAACTTCAAAAATTTCCTTGAGGGGAGTCACTGTAAAGTGAGTCACCCCCATGAGGAGCAATGGCAAAACCGCAATCCCACGGGCTGTTGCAGTTCGCTCAGTTGCCATTGTACTCACCCCCCGCTTCAATTGCCCACTCAAGTATGTTGCCATCGAATGTATGGCCTTTGCATCATCGGTCACTGGGTGCTCGGCCTTTGCGAAGAAGTCCATCGAGCAATCCGATTGAGAAACTAGAATGAAGCATGAATAGGCATAGTGGAATCCCAAAAAGTGTAGAAAACCGCTTGGAAGACATACTGCTGCGTAAACCCTCAATCATAAGAACCGCAAGATAACATCCTGGTAGAACGAAAGCCAATTCAGTGTAAAAAAGGCATAGAAGAAGCGTAGCTAGTAGCCCAAACCAAGGTAAAAACTCCCGTAGACTCACACGCTTTGGATGCTTTCGCAAAACCTTCATCCGCCAAAAACCATACCGATGCCCCATCCTCCACCACTTCAACAATCCAGAGCGTTTCACCATCTGTACGCTTGTTGCTGGAGTTCGGTAAATGGAAAAGCCGGCTTCCAGAAGCCTCATTGAAAGGTCACTGTCTTGACTGGTGATATAGGAAGCATCCCATCCACCCACCTTTTCTAAGGCCAGACGTGAGTGCATTGCAAAGGCAGGAGTATTGGTTGAACCGGAAACGGCGAAGGTCTCGAACTGCCCACTGCCACTGCCAATGGGTGATGCAAGCGTTCCTTCAACCCAAGACTCAATGATTCCGTGTTCACCAATCCGTGGTTTGACACGGATGCCAACTGCAGCCAAAGGAACGGATGTAGTTGATTCAATCCGAGTCCACTCTTGTAGGCGTATTTCGAGGTGGTCCGGTTCAACGGTCGAATGACCAATCATTTCAACCGTGTATTGAATTGAGTCGGGAAGCAGTGTTAGTGCAAGGTTACGTGCATCAGCAACATACTTTTTTGGATTAGAATGCAATTCAATCAACGGTCCATTGACTTTTTTGCTGCGTTGAATTGCCTTGGTGATTTCATCCCGTGTCGAATCGGTTGAACCGCCATCAAGTACCAATACAATATGCTGTTCTGCAGGTAACGATTGTGCGATCAGCGAATCCAAGCACGCCCCAATATGCATTGATTCATTCAACACTGGAATGACAGATGCAATCAAAGGTTGCGAATCACTCATACCCTTGCCAACATGACATTGACTTTCACCCCTTCGCCCTTTTTCCTGATGAAAGGCATGTTCATGTGCAAGCGGTGGTTGGCGAGTTCATGCAAGAGCCAATGCTGCGACTCAACGGTGTCAATGAAAACTTGCGTATACTCATTGAAACAAAATTGACGGGTGCCGACTCTCCAGAAAAGGTACTGGAAGCAGTGTTAGCAATATTCCCTGGATTTCCTCGTGAGAATACATCCGAAGAACCGGAACTTGGAAAGGCAAGTAAGGAAACATGGAGTGCTGAGCAAGTCTCACTTGAGACCTACCTCAAATTACTCCATGACTATCGTATACTCGATACAGCCTTGGATGCAATGACCGTTCACTTCGATGGACAAAAAACCCAATTTGATTTACTGCGACAGGCGGCGATTGCTGGAAAAGTTGCCTTCCCCTTGCCAAATGAACAACCTCTTGGCGGTGTCATTACAATCAGTTTAGAAGGAGAACACCTCGGTGATTGGCTCGAAGCAGCCACGTGGCATAAAGGACGAGATATTGCACCACGTTCAATCAAAGATGACAATGCCATGGGAGTCGATGGTGAAGCTGCTACTTGGCTCTAGGCAAGTAACCTGTATCTCGCATCCAAGCGACCACTGCCGCATCGTTACCAAGCCAATCCAGTGCGGTGGTATCCATCAGTGACCTCCAAGCAACTGCATCGTGTGCAGTCCACAATTCTTGGTCGTCGAAAGAAGGTGGTGGTCCATCAAAAGCAATCGGTAGTACGTGTAAAGCGATATCAGTTTCTTTCAGTGAATGATACCATGTGCCAACAGGCAATTCACCTTTCACATGCCAACCAAATTCTTCCAAGATTTCACGCTCAATCGCCTGAATAAGCGATTCATTCGGTTCGACTTTCCCTCCAGGGAACTCCCATTTACCGGGGTGTTTCTCGGATGATGAACGACGGGCAACAAGATACCGATCATTCTCAGAGAGTAATGCTGCAACAACCGAAAGTACAGGGCGATACATCATTCGTTGAAGTAATTCTTGGACCAGTTCGAGTCCAGTTGAAACTGAGCAGTTTTCATGTGATGGGAGATGCAGAAACAGACAAGGTATCTTACTTTCACCCGCATCAGAAGTCATGTCAATTGCTGAAAGAGTTCGATACAAAGTTTCGTTACACAGGAATAACCCCGCATCCTTAGAAAGTTCACATTCGATTGGCCAATCCAGAGACATCCACGAATGTGCTGGGGCAGTGATTGCAAGGTCTCCTTTACCAGTGAGATTTTGGTCACGTAATTGGCGGCCACTGTTGTCAGTGATTCGCATGTCTATTCGATCTTGAGCAAGTGTTTCAATGCGAGGGATTTGACATGACTCACACAGTCCAAGATGGAGTATTGCATCCCAATGCTGACCTTGCAGTAGGGCAGATGAAATTTCTATCGAACCTGTTGCATCAACAGAGAGGACACGAGTTTCAATCGAAACATCAAGAGGAGCCAACGTGTGCTGTCGCAAATCTGCCCACGGGTCATTCAATCGTAGGGTTGGTGGTAACTGTTCTACGATCTCACTGGAGATATTACGTTGGTGAACGCCAAACGGCTCAAATCCCGTCACCAATATCCGAGCCATGCCATTCCCTCATCGTGGGGGTTTTTGATGCTCGCGTCCTATGAAGACCCGTCATCTTGACTAAGAAGAACCAACACGAAGGTACAGTGGGGAGTATGGAAGCACATTCAGAATTGACGCTCCTTATCCCTGAGGAAGAGGATAAGAGAGTTCTCGATTGGCGTCCCGTCCGTTTATTTCGTGAGATTTGGAAAGAGATCACATTCGGAGTCGGTGCATGGGGAACTTTACGGCCATTGATCACCGCACTGTTAGCAGCTGTTCCGTTTCTGTTCCTTGGTCAACATTTCAACCGCCAGCATCGAAAGGCATTCGACTGGACAATGCTCCAAGTCCCTCTTGCCCTCACAATTGTACTTTGGATTGGGTTGTGGCTCTATTCAATCTTTGATGCATGGCGAGAGGCCACAAAGAGCATAGCATCGTATTCGAACTAAGGTTTCCACAACTGGTTCGTACAGGGTATTGAACCATCTGCTAAGCCTTGTAAATCCTGTTTGTCATCCGTGTCAAATTCAGTTGGTAAATCATTATCGAAGAAATTAGCGATACTGGAAGATTCAATAGCCCAATACATAACCGAATCTTCATTATTTGAATGACCAGGGTGAGAACTGTCTTCATGGTCCGCAGGAGAAGTATAGACCGTGTTAACCAAGCCTAAGAGGTGGCCAAATTCATGGACAAGAACACTGTTTTCAATTTTTTCTGCAGATGGACGGCGGAAGATATTTTCTGCGTCATCTATTGAATCTTTGAAGATTGCAATAGTCGAGGCATCGACTGCAACTCCGAGCACACTGCTGTCCTCATAGACCCCAGCAGGGAAAATAACTTGCCAGTAGAGGGTTGAACCATCACGGGGGTCCTGACTTTTCGTATCCCATCCTCCATCACGAACATTATCTGCATTCCAAATCTCTTCGTTCGTAAAAGTTGTTTCAGTGAGTTGAATTTCTATACCTTGTGGTTTATCACAAACAGATTCAAGTCGTTCTTTCAATAAGTCTGTCGATGAGAGTTCAGGTTCATAGCCTGGATGATAATCAATTTCGACTACCATAGAAGTGTAAGTTGAATCATCGAGACAAGCCAGTGTGAGTCCTCCAGGGATACCACGGTTTAATCCTAAATTGCCAATGACATCCGAACCAATACACCCTGAAAGTAGAGGCGAAATCAGAACAGCGAGTAGTCCGATACAGATGCGAACGCCCTTCTCCATGGTTTGCGGTGGAGGTGGTTATTTTCAAACCATTGCTTACCAGTCTTCTGGGATTTCAAGTGGAGAGAACAATTGGCCAGGACCTTTGGCCTTGGCCAGTTGGGTTCGTGAAAGGGCTTCCCAAGGGCGCAGTGCGAGTAATCCTTCCGCCAACGAGGCGTCAATTTCGACAAGCGTAACTCGTACAAGCGTTGCAAGAATGTCCATTCTGTCCGTGTCAATAATTTTGAATATTTTTTCAAGGTCAAAATTAAACGAATCATCATTTCCTTCAGGTGTTTCAATATCCCATGGGTGAGTTACAGACTCGGGGAATGTTTGTTGAGTCGAGTTGATATGTTCGTCTAAGGAACGTGAAAGTCCAGCGATATGCTTGCTGAGTACGAGGCTCACTTCAATCAAGGGCATACTCAATTGGTTGATGAGATTGACCATCCGTTCTTGCATCGTGACCATGCCATCAACGGCCGCAGCCTTTTCGTCAGTCATAGGAACAACTCACTTTGTCATTGCATCAACGTATTGCCATCCGAAATGGTCCCATTGATCTTGGGTCCATCCCTGTGGAAGTCCGGTAGGAGGAATTGGTGGTGGTGC
>JAPKCL010000013.1 GCA_028822955.1 Candidatus Poseidoniaceae archaeon | reverse complement strand
CAAACACTTGAACTCCAGCGGCATTAGTCCTGAAGAAATCGATGAGGCATTAGACCATTTACTCATGAATGGAACCTTAATTGAAATCGATGACGACTGTTTTGTTCCGATGAACTGATTCCGACATATTGACAGTAAAGCACTTCTTCGCCGTTCTATGGCCACTAAAAAGGAAGGCGCAAAGCGACTTCTCGACACTTTGAATTCTAAGGACAAGTTGCAAAACAGACTTCGATTCGCTGTGAGTCAAGGTGTCCTTCTGAGTATTCTTATCGGTTACTTTACCGAGCAATGGCGTTTTGGCTTAGCAGCCATCCTTCTCTTTGGTTTATTGATACAATTTTCGTTTGAGAGAATGAAAAATAGTATTGAAGCAAGCCAGATTCAAGCAATAGCGGATCTCGGTTGGAAGGATAACTCACTTTCCGATGAAGAGTACAGGGCTCGACTGATGAAGGTTCTCAACGGATGATGATTTTTTATGCAAGATCCGAGTGCTTACTTTCTTCAACAATATCGGTTTGAAAGCACAAGAAAACAACAACTGCACTTCCGATTTTTTGCTCTTATCGTATTGATACTTCTTCTTGGGTCAATTGGGTGGTCCAGCAAAACGCTCTCATTGACCGCAACGGTCGTATTCGAAAGTGTAGCAATTGGAAGTGTACTCCTCCTTGCGACATCAGCACAAAGAAAGGCCATTGAACGCCAAGATGCGCTCTTTATGTTGCTTGAAGTCGACCCAACGGTACTCGAACATTCAAACAGAATGGAACTTACTTTCCAAGCGGTTCAGTCCGGTGATTTACGATCTATCCAAGTTTCGAAAACGCAACGGCGTAACCGCGGTTCGGATGAAAAAGGGTTTACTTCAGGAAAAACTGATTCACAGTTCGACAAATCACAATCACGAAGAGACGCTTCTCTTTCCGAATCATCGTACCAGGGCTTGGAAGATGATTTACGTCCTTCTGAAATCTTGGTAAATGAAGCCAATGCCCGATATGGGGAAAAAGCTCAACAGCGGTGGCAAGAGGCTGAATCAAAAGACATCGACCTCATCGAGTCAGGTGTTGAAAAGTTAGGAGATTTAGTCAAAACCGATTGGTTTGAGAAGAATGCAAAGGATGGCGCAGTCCAAGATTTAATCGATTCTAAAAAGGCCGATGAAGAATATTGAGGCAACCCCAATAACTACGACTACTTCGGATGAGGTATGATGACCAACGCCATCTTGGTTGCTGGTGGGCGTGGAAGCCGTTTGTATCCTTTTACGAGATACACCCAGAAAACACTCTTGCCGTTGTACAATCGGCCTGTGATTGATTTTGCCTTAGCCACAATCCGCCGGGCTGGTGTCAAAAACATCACCATCATTTCAAACGAATTTATGGGGCAAATCGCCCAACATGTAGGGGGTGGATTTGAGGATGAGAAAATCCATTATGTTCTCGAAGAAGAACCCCTTGGCGTTGGGCATGCTCTCAACCTTGCACGGTCATACAATCAAGATTGTCGCGTTTTAGTGTATTTTTCTGACAACATCACAACTCTTGAGTTGACCGACGAAGTCAATCGATTCAACGGCACTGAAAAAGACCCTGGTTGCGTATTACTCGCACGTGAGGAGCAACACCCAGAAGCATTCGGAGTGGCCGTACTCGATGAAAACGGAAACGTCATAGACATTGTCGAGAAACCAGAAAACCCCCCTTCGAATCTTGCGATTGGGGGAATCTATCTGTTCGATGAAAACTTTTGGACATATTTGGATTTCGCAATGGCGCAACGGGGTGAACAGTTTTCAATTTCGGACGTCACCCGACAATATATTCAACTCGGCAAGGCAAAACTACTCTCAGTCGGAGAAGAAACATGGGTTGATTGTGGGACACCAGAAACCCTTCTACTCGCCTCTCAAATGGTTAAAGATGGTAAATTAAATCCGAAACCTCACCGAGAACACTCACCCTAAAATCACTTCACCAATTCCTTCATATCGGTGTGCATGACCCTTAGACCATGAAGGTCGGCATTATCGGTGCAGGAATGGTCGGAGGGGCCATCGAGATTTGTTTCGCAGATGCTCATGAATTATTCGTTCACGACCCCGCTCGAGGCACTCAATTATCCGATGTCACCGACCATGTTGATTTTGCATACATCGCTGTGCCAACCCCTCCGCACCCTGATACTGGTGCTTGCGACACTCGCATCGTTGAGGGCGTTTTGGATGAATTACCGGCCGGCTTTACTGCAGTCATCAAGAGTTCAGTTGTCCCAGGTACCACTGAATCATATCACGAACGTTATCCACACCTCAAGATCGCTTACTCGCCAGAATTTTTGGTTGAACGCCAACGCCTCGAAGACTTTGCCAATCAAGATTTACTTGTCTGTGGAACACACCATGCAGATGTCGCAGAGCGCGTCTTTTCGCAACATAAAGAGGCTGGAGTCCTCCGCCAAGAAAACCTCTTTCACGTCACTCCGACACAAGCTGAATTAGTCAAATATACCAAAAACACATTTTATGCAATGAAGGTAATTTTTGCCAATCAGATGTACGATATTTGTCAAGGAATGGGCGAAGATTGGTACACAATACGCGACATGATTACCGCTGAACAAGCTCAACCTATCGGCCCCTCCCACCTCGACCCTATTTTTGGCCTCAACCGGGGCTTTGGCGGCAAATGTCTCCCGAAGGATTCACAGGCGCTTGGGGTATTAGCGGAGTCTTTGGATTGTAAATATGAGTTTATGGACGCCATTCAAATAGACAATTCTAAACTTCGTAATGTCCTAACAGGAAAACCCAGCGATGTCATCACAAATGACGACTGAGGACGCCAGAATGAACCGTCCAAAAGTAGCAGAAGTTCTCCCGAGGGGGACGTTACAACGTTTTGGAATCGCCGGTGGCTTCAACACTTTTCTGTTTTGGATTATTTGGGAGATTCTTCGCTCAACTTTCCTTCTTGACCTGTTAAACGAAACCGCAATGTGGTCTATTTCATGGGCGGTTTCGAGTACTTTCGCTCATTTTGTTCATCGAACTTTTACATTCGATGGCCGAAAGAATGTCAAAAATACCATTCTCGGAGCACTTTCTGTTTATGCCTTTGGAATGGCAGGCTCAACCCTTTCATATGATGCCCTCATTACCCTTTTTGATGTACCTATTCGTTTAATTTTCCTGGTGAACATGCTCGGCTGGGGCTTGTTCACATGGGCAACAATGCGATGGCTTGTTTTCGGATACACATCAGAAGAAGAATAAATCATACTGCGTGTGTCTCGATAAGATCAAATGGAATAATCTCCAATGCCTTTTGATGCGTCGATTCCATGTCGATAGGGCATGCAGTTCCTGCATTGACTGCAGCGAGCCATGTTCGTGCACAAACGCACCAAGAATCCCCCGGTTTAAGTCCCGGGAATCCATGTTCAGGCATTGGAGTAATCAGGTCGTTCCCCTTTGCTAAAGCATAATTCAGAAATTCTTCGTTAACCACGCAACAAACTGTATGTGAGCCTCTGTCATTGGAGTCAGTGTTACATTTCCCATCTCGGTACCAACCCGTCATTGGTGCACAGGAGCATGTGTCGAGCGGCTCTCCCAGAACGTTAAGGCTTTCATCCATGGCACGAGCAGGCACACCCCTGCCATCAAGTCTTGCTTTTACAATTGTCAAAGAGTAGTATTTGGCTGATTATTTCACGGTTAAGAATCCCTTTACAAGAAGAAGAATCAGCGTTGGGTTCTAAGTCTATGTCGAATACGCAGGTGTAATGCTACCGGACACAGTACACAAACTCCCTCGAGAAGAACGTTTTGCTTATGCGCGTTTACTTGCGTTTATGGCAAGGGTTGACAACGAATTAACCGTTGACGAGATGGCTATGTTTGAGCAACGACTCGGTACAGCCCTCCTTTCCCCGCCTCAGAGAAAAATTATTCGTAGTGCTTTGAAGTCACCGCCTTCATTGGAAGAATGCCTTTCTGCAATGGGTGAAGAGACTGGACGACTCGCATTGCGAGATGCAACTTTGATGGCAGCCGCCGATGGAACAGTCGATGAAGATGAGCGTGAGGTATTGGATACGATTGTCGAACATTTCGGACTCGCTCCAGATTCTGTTGAACATCTCCTCAAGTGGACCGCGAAAGGCTACCGTTGGATGCAAGAAGGATACGATATCCTCAACGAGATATCGGAGTGAACTCCGTGTATCTCGATCTTGCAGTAGATTTTGCTCAAGAAGATGTCAAAGGGTACGCTGAAATCATGGTGATTGTTGCTTCAGCAGACGGTGCTCTTGTCAAGGAAGAACTTGCCATTATCGAAGCACTGATGGGCCGATGTATGATGCATCCGGAAATGAGAGTTGATGTCCGCAATTTACTCGAGAAACCCCCATCACTTGATTTGGTCATTTCGAAATTAAACCCCGTAGTACTGAAGATTGCTTTACGGGATGCAATTCTTGTTGCGGCAGTTGATGGCGAATATGATGAATCGGAGTTGAAAATCATAAAGACTCTCGCCAAAGCAGCAGGAGTTCGTAAAAAAGAGCTTTCGGCTTTGTTTGAATGGATAAAAACCGGTTGGGAGTGGCATAATGAAAGTTTCCAGCACCTTGGACTTCTTTGATAATCTTGCTTTTTTGGCTCTTTTTGAAAACCTTGAAACAAGGGTCACATTCAAACCGGAAAAGCGAGCCCGCTGGTTTGGGTGGGGTAAATGCAAAGCGGAGTAAGCGGATGGTATGCACGACTAGACCGATGTCTCGGAGACCGTACCGAACAGATTCATATTTGGCTTGCTGCGTGGGAACAATCCCTTCTTGTCCACCAACCAATTGCTGCTCTTCTTCCAGAAGATTGGCCAACACTTCCTGCGAATCTCTTAACCGACCCCGGCCATGTCCTTGACCATCTTTTGGCTCGGCATGATGCAGAGGCTGATGGACGCTCCCCTCGTGGCGCACATCCTACTCCTCCGCGTTTGGCAGATGCAGTCATCGCCTCTGAACTGTTGGAAAGTTTGACACGTCCGAAAGCACCGACTCAAACCTCTTCCATGCACCTCAACAACCTCCCACCGGGTTTCCGGCAACATCTCGAAAAACTCAACTTGCCTCAACTCTCTCAAGAACCTGAAGTCGATGACGAATCTGAATTTGAACGTGTTGAACTCGGTCTTCGAACGCTCAGTGGAATTCCCCTTCCAGTCGCAGATACTTCTTGCGGCGGTGGAATTTTCCATGCACGTTTGATACGACGCCACGCAGAGAGTCACAGTGACAGCACCATCGAGCGAAAGGTAGCGGATACCAAGGCACTTCTT
This sequence comes from Candidatus Poseidoniaceae archaeon, assembly GCA_028822955.1. Classification (GTDB taxonomy): domain Archaea; phylum Thermoplasmatota; class Poseidoniia; order Poseidoniales; family Poseidoniaceae; genus MGIIa-L1. The sequence continues at coordinate 19,636 of JAPKCL010000013.1, read as the reverse complement.
TCTTCGTTCCAATTACTCGACAATGACGAATTAGTCGTATCTTCAACACGGCAACGCTTGTTACTCGAATGTATCCGTTTTGATTTGGTTAGTTTGAAATCAAACAAACCTGGATGCCTTCCGCGTAAAGAAGCTGAACAATTGCTTGAACAAGCAGTCCGTCAAGGCGATACTTTGCAAGGCGGCTGGCCTTGGACTTCTGCTCCACGCCTTATCGTTACCAATCCACCTTGGCTGAGAATCAAAGACCGATTCCGTGGAATGGAAGAAGGGAGTAAACTTCGCCGAGAACTTGGTGAACAATTGCGAGCCCTCTCCGACAATGGTGTGCCGCGCTTCTCGACAATGCGAGGCAACGTCAACCTCTATCGACTATTCATTGAACGAGGTTTGCAAATTTTGGAACAAGGTGGCCGTCTGCGGTTAATCGCTCCAGACAGTATCCTTCGTGAGCAATCATCCCACCCACTACGTCAACTGCTGGTCGAAGGCCATGGTTGGAGTGAAATCTGGGCTATCGAAGAAGCGAATCATTTGTTCCCGGGAATGACGCAAGGCGTTGCAGTCCTGGGCATCACTGCGAAACAAGAAACAGAGAAACTTGTGATCCATGGTCCAATTAGCCGTGCTGACTTACGCCGTGACCAAAGTGGTCTTTCAAACCGAGTTCCGTCTTTCGAGATGGAAAAAGAGCGTTGGGTTGCTTGGGCTAAAGATACCTGGGCCATTCCTCGTTTGCCACGAGACCGTGTCGAACGTAAACAAACACTCCAAATTCTCGACCATCTTGCAAGCCTACCCCGAATGGGTGAGCAACAACACGCTATTGCAACCAACGGGCACACTATCCGTGTGCGTGTCGGGGAAATCGATCAAACTGCACACTCAAAGTCAATTGAAACATGGGTCAAAGGACGTGGTTCACGACCATTTATCCGTGGAGTGCACTTTTCGGAAGATGAAGACGGTCAAGTCTTTGTCCGCCATCCAGCTTTCCGAACAGACATTCCATCAAGGGCCAATGAGCGCCAACTTGCCATGTGGTGTGGAAGTGCTGAACCAAAATACGGTCCACGACTTGCTTGTCAGGCTATTGTAAATGCTCACCAAGAACGCCGTCTTCGCTGGGCAGTTATTCCAGCAGGATGCGTACTCGGAAACAGCGTGAATCACATTGAGCTCCATGCTGAAATTCAAGAACGACTTATCCGAGACCATGGTACACTGGAGAAAGCCCTTCACTGGATGTGCGGATTGTTGAATGCTAAAGATCTCGACGAATGGGCTCGTGCTTGGTCTGCCAATAACAACGTCAATAATTACGAATTAGAAATGCTCCCAGTTGAAACTTCATCGGAAATACCGGAATTGGTGCTTTCAGTTCAGTAATCAAGCAAACTACGGCCTACTTCTTTCGTTATTGCAATCCCTCAGGACTGCAATGGAGTGCAACATCATTTATTACTGATAAGCCACTGCATTGACCGTTAGCGATTATTCGTGGTGAGTTAAATGGGAATTCATCCAAAGATTGGCATAACTGGCTTACCTCGTAGCGGCAAATCTGCCGTTATGGAAAAAGTTCTCGAAATGCTTCAAGATGAGCGAACACGTGAAATCAAAATGCGAGGAAGTTTAACCGAGGCACCAATCATCGGTGGCATGCGAACTGAGCCTATTTTAGACGGTAGTGAACGATTAGGATACAGTGTATTCAATATCGTCACCGGCGAAAATGCAATTATGGCTCACAAAAATATCGATTCACGTCTTCGTGTTCTCGGTTATGGGATTGATACAGAAGCCCTGGAACGAATCGCAATCCCAGCAATTGAATTTGCTCGTGATGAATGTGAAGTTTTGGTTATCGATGAGATCGGAAAGTTTGCTGTAGAAAGCGAAGCATTCGTTAACACTGTTCGCAGTGCTCTTGAAGTTGACAAACCAACGCTGTTGACACTTCACAAGAAAAGTCGCCATCCTTTATTGCAAGATATCCGCCGTCGTGACGATGGCCGTATTCTCGAAGTTACACCGGTGAATCGGGCATTACTCCCCTACAAAATTCACAAGTTGATGCGTGAAACCTACTGAGCCCTTGCTTGCCGTTGGGTTCATTGCCTTGTTCTTCTAGGCAGGTCTATGAGCAACCCATCCGATGCAGCATCATCGCTTTTGCTCGGTACTGGGATTGGTTGTTTTCTTATCACTGGCTTTGGTCTTGTTCAAGGCCGAATGAGTCTTGAAACGATGAGTCTAGGGTGGCTCTTTCCAATAATCGGTGTCGTATTGGTCCTACTTCCAAAATTCATTCGCTCAGAAAGCGGTCTAATGGCACACCTTTTCCCCGATGAAGACGATGATACGTTGTCTGAACGAGTACGAAGTGAAATTGAAACGACGGTAAAAGATGGAAGTGTAAGTTCTGCATGGGCGGAATTAGAAGCAGCCGTGCTTGAATCAGAATTGAGTGAAGAATAAATTTGAGGGCGAAGTGCCTCATTCATCTTCCGAATCGAGTCCAGAGGCCTTGTTGCTATGCTTGACATGGAGCGTAAGTCCAATGCTTGCCATTGCACCAGGAATCCATCCAAACCAAAGCGAAGTAAGGAACGGTTCATCCCATGAAAAGGGAAGTATTGCACAAATGACGGTGATGAAAAGAATCGGGTATAATATGAACGAAGTGGAAGGTGTAGTGACGTCACGTTCGATGAACCATGGAGTGAGAGAAGACCACGGCAGGGCAAGCCAAATTGCCGGAATTAAAAACAGAGCGAATGGCGTAAACATGCAAAGAACGATTGGAGAGAACATAAGCGTCATTTTCATCCACCATATTTCAGGGCGAGGTGCTGCGTCGAATCCAAGAGTTGGTAGGAATTGTACCAACATCATAATCGAAACAGCGACTGCTGCCACCCAAAAGCCATACACATAAGGTCCAAGGCCAGCGCCAAAAACACCAATTTCATCAAGATGGAGTGGTGTTAAAACAAGGACAAAAAGGGCCATTGTTGCAGCCAAAATTATCATTGCCCAACTTCGCCCTTCTCCATGATTGAGTTCGGACTCTATTCGGACTGCTGGTTGGATAACAGTTGCTAAGCACACACCTAAATGAAGCATAAGTATCAGTGGGAGAAGGAGGCCGATTTCCGGAATTTTTTGCAACCAATCAGTTCCGATATCAACCGTCAACGAAAGCCAAACAATTGTCGTTAATGCCAACAGCAGTACTTTATTCCGAGCTCTCCGAGCAAGTCTTTGAAAATTCTCTCCGGCAAAAAACAACGTTGAAACTGCAAAAAGTTCTCCCCCAAACACCGTCAATCCCATAAAGAGAAGAATCGGGACAAGGGTATGCCAAGAAGGAATCGTTCCGATTGGACTGAGAGGTAACGTGCTTGGAGAATAATACGATGTTTCCGGAAAAAGAGTGGTCGAGAAAAGCAGGAGAACCAATCCTGTAAACATCATCATCCTGTTTTGAAAGCCTTGTCGTAAATCGCTTCGTGCATTCGCAATACTTGGCAAACGTTCAGAAAATAATGTGAACAAAAGAATCACCAGCACAATCGATTCTAGACCACCACCTCCAGTCAGTATTAATTTCAAATCACTGAATGAAAACTCCCCCGGGCCCATGTATTGGGCAATCTCGATATGTGTGAGGTCACGCTGAACCAAAGCAATGAGTCGAACAATTAACAGCAATAACAACTGAACTGGGGGCAACCAGCGAATAACCAAAATTGCTTTCAACCAAAAAGAAGAATTCTTCTTTTTTGCATATGTTTGTATTGCCTCATTGAAAACCCATGCGAAGAGACCGAACACGAACAGCGGCAAAAACCACGGCATTGTGTCCCCCAACATGTTTGAGCCGTGGGGTGCAAAGCCCTTGAGGATGGCGGAAGCAAGATAGAGAGGAGCCAAGACCCACACACATGGCCCGCGACCAATGGCAAGAGCAAGATTTGCTTGTTGTAGCACGCGATACGCCTTTAGCTAATCTTGCAAAGAACTTAGGTTACAACCTCGATTCTTGGATTCAATCAGCCACAACTTCTCTTCCCGAAACGCTCCGAGTCACGCGCGCTCGACACGATAAAGATTGGACAGAAGCGCAACTCCGTGAATTAGGAGGGCAACCTCTACCTTGGGCCGAAGATGGTTTTGCTTGGCAAATGCCCTTTGCACGTGGACAAGCCCCCGATGAACGCAGCAAGTATATTCTAAGTCTACTTCATGATTCAGGCCGAATTACACGCCAAGAAGCAGCAAGTATGCTTCCTGTCGTTGTCCTTGACCCCCAACCTGGTGAATTAGTATTGGATTTGTGTGCCGCGCCGGGTTCCAAAGCAACTCAAGTCGCAGAAGCAATAGCGCCAAACGGTGTCGTTGTTGCCAATGAACCGATATCAGGCCGCGTCAATATGCTCGTCTCGAACAGAGGCCGACTCTCGACGACAAACATGCTCATCAATCAACAAGATGGCCGACATATCGGCCGGATTCCCCCACCTGGGTACGATGGAATTGTGGCCGATGTTCCTTGTACGGGTTCAGCAACAACTCGAAAAAACAGAAATGTATGGTGGAAGTGGTCACCAAAAGAAAGTCGTACATTGTTCCGTTTGCAAGTTGAGATCACTCTAAGAGGGGCTAGTCTCTTACGCCCTGGTGGAAAATTAGTTTATTCGACCTGTAGTATCGACCCTTGCGAAAATGAGGCTGTAGTTGCCCAATTATTGCGGAAATTACCGTATTTAGAACTCGTGGATATTGATGAATCAAAACTTCCGGGTTTGAAACTACGGCCGGGACTCACTGACTGGGATGCGCTTGATGAACAGGGAGAGCCCCTTCCGAGAGGTGACGAAGTTGCCCAAACCACCTTCCTCCAACCTGCTCACATGAGCCCTGCAGCTCGACTTCATTGGAATCAATTACTGGATGAAGAAATCGACGAAGACACCGAACTCCGCATCCAATCAGAACTTGCGAAATGTCGCCGTCTCGTTCACCACGATAACGACACAGGTGGCTTTTTTGTCGCTCTGTTCCGCCATCGCCCTGAAGCAACTCCGGAAGGAATTGCGAAATCCTTCATCCGAAATCGAAAACCTCCTCTTCATTCTGGTTGGGTGCCTTTGGTTCTCGACCAACCTCAAACGAACCGCCACACTATTTACGCTGCAAGTTCCGAAACGATTGACGAAGCAAAAACAAGGTATGGGCTGGACGGGAAGGACCTGTCCTGGTGGACCCGTGGTAAGCGTTTGAACATCGCTCCAAAAATGGTTGAAGAGCGTATTTTCAATCAAAAATGCCCAAATAAGCGCGGTAATTTATGGCCGGAGGGGACATTTCATCCTCTCAAACTCATCCATGTCGGTTTACCGGCCTTCACCAAGAAGCGAGATGCTTGGCGCTCCCGGCAGGAAGCAGTTCCAGCACTTCATTCCCTGATTACTGAATCGAAACATAGTATCTCGACTGAAACATTAACTCGATTGTTAAAGGGTTGGGCTCCAATGATAGAACAGTATAACAGTGAATTTGAACCCATTGAAGTTGATGGCCCCCTCTTGCTTTCCAGCCAGTTACCAAGCGGAGAGGCTCTGATATCCGCATGGGCTGGTGCGCGTTTGACTTTGATGATGGATCTAAAAGCGAGAGATATTCTACGGCTCAAACTTGATATGCCTTTCCAAGCCGATGACGAGGAAGAGTGAACATTATGAGAACTCAATTGTTCCTCATTTTTATATTCTTGAGTATCGTTGCAGTACCCTTCGCCTCACCCGAAGAGAGTGAGGGATTGAATCTCGTTGCTTCCAAACCTCTCCCTGAACAAAGCAGTTCTGAAACAGTAATCCACGAGAACTTCCTTTCCCAAGACGGGCCTTATGAGGTCGAAAATAATCCGGATATGGTCCTTCTTTCTTGGTGGAAATGGAGTCAAGAAACCAATTCCGATTGGCCGGATGACGATGCACAATCTCGCCTTGGAGAATTAGGACTTGAAGATGGAACGATCTCCCTGTTTAACGAGGCCCAAGGCGATAACCTTACTCTTGACGAGGGACTTCTTCTCGGCCGCCAACATTCGCGTGAACAGCCAATATTGGCTCTTGAAGGGTCTATCGAAATTGTGAGTAATGAGTTCAATGAATGGTTTTTACGTTTCCCAGTTGAAATGACTCCACTGGTGAACTTAAGTGAAAATACCGTACTCTATTTCTTTGTCACTGAAGACGATGCTACGGACAATCATGGTCGTAAAGCAACTCATTTAGTTCGAGACATGATGCCTGAAATTGGTTTTTCGAACATGCAAGGAAATACTACTGAAACAGTATGGGAGATTCCACCTGAACATCTACTCGCAGCAGGTATTGATTTGGAATCCAATCCATATGGCTGGCACATTACTTTGGCCTTTTTCGGTGAATCCGAAGGTGACGATACCAATCGCCTACTGGCCCTCTACCACACTTCTCTTCCAACTCGATGGGAAAACAGTACTGCGGGGCATTTAGCGCTCCCAGTATTCTTGCTCATATTCGCGAGTGTTCTAGCATCCGGTGCAGTGGCTAATGCGTTGAAAAGAGAAAAAGGCATGCCCAAATTGAATGCAGAATGGGTCGAGAGAGGCCATCTTGCTGCCCATTTCACATTTCGCGCAGGCAATCAAAAAGTTACGTTAAAGTCATGCGAATCAGAACCTCCCTGGCAAATTAAAGGCGGATTTAAGACCAAACGCATCGCTCCACATTCAGAACTCGAATTCACACTTCGGTTCAAAGAAAGATTTGATACCGATTGCCAAATTTCCTTGGGCCTTGAAGTCGAAGAACTTGGAACATGGACTCAATACCTTCGCCTTTCCTCTCCACCTCAACTTTCAACAAAGAATGGGCAAAGTGTTGAAACCAATGAACAACAAGCATCGATTGGTGAACCCAATGGACCTCGATGAAACCGACCGTGCGCTCTTGGCTGCTATGCTTGAAGATGCACGAACAAGTCAACGAGCGCTAGCACGTAAAGTTGGAATCGCTCAAGGAACGGTCCTGAATCGAATTCGACGAATGGAAGAGGCAGGTATCATCAAAGGCTACAGCGTCATCTTAGATCCAGCATCAATGGGTTGGACGATGACCATTATGGCAGGGCTACGAATCGTCAAAGGAAGGATGATCGATGTCCAGACAAAAATTGCCGCAGACCCTCGCGTTTTTGCTGTATACGACGTGACTGGTGAATGGGATTCGATGGTTCTGGCACGAGTCAAGGACCGCGAAGACCTCGACAATCTCACAAAGACAGTCTTCACACTCGACGGCGTTTCGCGTTCATTTACACACGTAGTTCTCAATACGGTAAAGGAAGATGGTATGCCTAAACCGCCTTCAAAATCTTAACTTATGAGTTGTATCCAACAGGGTCCTCTTGTTCTATGAAGGGCGACAATTCTACGTCGAAACTCTTCAAAGATTCGACGACACGTGTTTCTGGTTTCAGTGCTTTCACCAATTGGTTGCGTAAGATGTGGCAGACCTTTACATCAAGGCTTTCAAGTCGTTCAGTAAGCGTTTTTTGTAATCTACTGCCGGTCCTGTCCCAATCCATTAGGAGACAGACACTCGGCCCACCATCAGCATTACGGGTGCCGTAATTTTCGTACAAGTAGGTGATGAAACGGTCTAAATCCCAGCCTCTATTGAGCACTTCAAGCGGTCCGATATATCCAAGAGTTTCCAAAGCAGCACGGTCACGCTTCCCTTCAAGAATGACTGGCCAATGGTGTTCACGGTTTTTTTTACGCGCCTCGCCTAATGCTAAACCGGCAAGAGCAAACCGCTCTGCGGCATTACCACCGCCAACTGGCGAGCGATGTTTTTGGTCGCGCATTTACTCTTCCTCCAAATGCGGTTCTAGCTGTTGAATCAATGCGTCTGCAGATATGTTTTCGATTCGCACTTTTTTGCTTCTTGACGTGGCCCCACTCACGATTTTCAATTGCGATTTGGGAATTCGAAGTGATGTTGAAAGAACATGCAGGACCGCATGATTGGCTTTTCCTTTGAGCGCCTCGGCACGAACAGCAACCGTCAATCTTCCCCGCCATTCATTGAAACCAACAATTCCTTGTCTTTTTGCACCTGGCTGAACATCGACCTCGAGCATTACTGCCCCGTCCAATGTGGATTGAACGCATGAGGAAATCGCCATCAAATCAATCAAGAGGAGGTCGTTTATCAACCTGCCATCTTCTTGGAGCATTCGTTCTTATGGAAATATGCATATTTTGAAGCACTTAGGCACTTTTCAACCCTTCCAAGAACTTCCAAATATATGAATGTGAAATGGCAAAACCAAAAAGGCAAATATGTCGCGAAGCACCTCGTAAACTGCAAGGGTTTAAGGCCGGTATCACCGGCCCTTCATTTGAGGATAATCTATGCCTGCTGAAGACACTGTTTTCAATGTCGTGTATGACAAATATATGTTTTGGAGTATCCTCGTGGGTATCTTCACCTTCGGTTGGATGTTTATCGCTATGCTGCGATACCGCGACGGTGTAGAACCCGATACCACTGAAAAGTACAAAATTGAAGTTGGTTCATTCCCCGTTGATAGCCACAACACAAAATTGGAAGTCGCCTTCTATGTTCTGCCAACGATTCTTGTGGTTTGGCTGACAATGATTGCTCTTGCCTCAAACTACTCCGCATGGACAATCCCAAACGATGAAGACACCTTCAATGTCGATGTGATTGGCAAGCAATGGTTCTGGGAATTCCACTACCTGGAAGAACTCACTTGGGAAGATGATCCAAACGCAACGAACATCGACGTCGATTGGTCTGCAACAAACCTCATCGTCGATACTAGCGGCTCCGAAGCCACGAATGTAACCGTCGAAATCGACGGGGTAAAATTCGATTATGCCATTGATATAGTTGCGGAAATGGCTTCGATATCAGATTTCTATCTAGACACCAACCTCCATAATGTCATAACAGTATATGATGCCAATGACGTTCTGCTTCACACCTGGGAACACCTCCCAGTCGGCACTATTCTTTCAACTGCTGGGGGCCAACATTTGATCATTCCATGCGATGAGAGCTCTACTTTGGACCTCTATTCTCGCCCACACGACAACTCCAATCCTGCCTACGTCGGCGTTCAACACTCCTTCTGGTTGCCAGAATGGGGCGTTAAAGAAGATTTAGTCCCGGGACTTGAAGCGGGCACAGTCATGACTTTCATGCCGGATGATGCAGGTACTTTCCCTATTCGCTGTGCAGAATATTGTGGCCTCTACCACTCGAAGATGGTTGGAAACATCGACATCGTTGCTCGTGATGGTGCATCATGCGCAGCCGACTCAGGAATTAAGAAAATGGATACCGGCAGTGATGGAGGCGGGTACTGATGTACAAGCGCCTCACACTTCTCGCACTTGTGCTGGTCATGCTTGTGGCAGCACCTCAATTCGAGGCAATGCCAACAGGTATTGGTAGTGCAGCAGATGGTGGTTGCAGTTGTCACGCAGGTGCTTCGCCAGACACAAAAGTCCTCGTCACAGGCTTACCTGATTCGTTCAACGCCAGTGAAACCTATTCGTTCACAGTCACCGTTCAAAACGATGTAATGGAACTCTACAACGGCGGCGTCGTTGAAGAAGACGGAACTGGATGGAACGGCCGGGCAGGCGGTTTCAGAATACTCTCGACTGGCGGCATGGTTTCGACCGTCAATGAATCGCTCGGCCATGACATGGATGGCGGACTCACCCATACTAGCGAAGCAAACACCGTTCGAACCTGGGACTTTGAATGGGTCGCACCTGCAGACGATACCAAAGTTGTAGAATTCACCATTTATGGTAACGCAGTAAACGGCGGTGCCGGCGCTGGTGGCGACTATTGGAATCAAGCAGACCTTTCCATTCCTGGAATGAATGCAGACGATACGGGCCCGACCGCTCGTACTTTAGTTGTGCTTTTGACTGCCATTGGCCTCTCACTCGGCATGGTTTTGCTTGGCGTCTTGTGGGTCTTTTACACCCGCTCACCTCAAACTTTTACAATTTCGAAATTCTGGTCTTACCTCAAACCTTGGTTGACTACAACAGACCACAAAGAAGTTGGAATTCTTTACTTCCTGTTTGGATTTACTTTCTTCCTTGTCGGTGGAACGCTTGCGCTTCTGTTCCGTATTCAACTTGCTTTACCCGAAAATACATTTTTGACGGAAACCGAATACAACTCTTTCTTCACCCTTCACGGAACTACAATGATTTTCTTGGCTGCTATGCCAATGATTGCAGGTTTCATGAACTATGTCCTACCGCTTCAAATCGGTGCAAAGGACCTTGCTTTCCCACGAATCAATGCAATGGGTCTTTGGCTCTTGGTCTTTTCAAGTCCATTGATTTACACCGGTATTTGGTCCGGTGAAGGTGCTGACATCTCATGGGTCATGTACCCTCCATACTCTTCATTGACCGAAGCCAGCCTCGGCCCAGAGATGGCTCAATACGGTTCGAATCTTGGAACAACCGCTTTCATCTCGGGAATGCTGATGCTTGGTGCATCATCCACGCTCGGTGGTGTCAACTTCATCACCACGGTGTTCACTATGCGAGCCCCCGGTGTTGGATGGATGAAGATGCCACTGTTCTCCTGGTCAGTCTTCGTAAGCGTCTTCATGCTCTATATGTCTCTACCTGCTTTCATTATCGGGGTTGCATTCCTCTTGTTCGACCACACAATCGGAACGGTGTTTTTCACCTCCGGTGGGGACAGTTTACTGTTCCAACATCTGTTCTGGTTCTTCGGTCATCCAGAAGTCTATGTGGTGATTGTACCAGCTTTCGGTATCGTTTCTGAAGTCTTAGCAACCAGTGCTCGTCGTTCGATCTTTGGTTACAAGTCGATGGTCTTTGCAATGGCAGGTATCGGTGTTGTTGGTTTTATCGTCTGGGGCCATCACATGCTCACTTCTGGAATGGACCCATTCTGGCGTGCAGCCTTCATGATTACGACCATGGCGGTTGCGATTCCAACAGGTGCAAAAATCTTCAACTGGCTGGCGACAATTTGGGGCGGTAGTCTTGTTATGCGCACCCACACATTGTGGTCTCTCGGATTCCTTATCACGTTCACACTCGGTGGAATCTCTGGGATGTTCTTCCCAGTTGCCGGTATGGACATGCACTTCCACGACTCGTACTTCGTCGTCGCTCACTTCCACTATGTCTTCATCGGCGGTACTGTCTTCGCACTCTTTTCTGGAGTCTACTACTGGTATCCTAAGGCAACAGGTCGGAAACTGGATGAGACGCTCGGATTGTGGCATTTCTTGATTGGATTTTCTGCATACAATGCTACCTTCTGGCCAATGCATGCTCTTGGAATCATGGGCATGCCCCGTCGGACACACAGTTACACTGTAGAAAGTGGCTTTGCGGAATACAACATGGCTGTCAGCATATTCTCGTTCATCTTTGGAATAAGCCAACTCTTACTTGTTTGGAACATCATCAAATCAAACAGACACGGCGAGCCAGCCGGCAAGGACCCATGGGGCGGATGGTCGCTCGAATGGGCAACAACTTCCCCGCCACCAACTCCATCCTTTGACGTCATTCCTACCCAGGGTGATATGAATATCAATCACGGTCACCACGACTCTTCAAAGGCTTCCATTGGCGATACATTATGGAAAGCGAAACCTAAGGTCATTACCATTAGGGAGGCGGAAGAATGAGTGGACACGGAGCGCACGTTGAAAATGGAATTTGGATGCGCGCAGTCATGATGGGGGGAATTATCCTCACCATTGGTGTTCTGTTATTCGCAACACTTGGTGTTGCCATGGCAGATGCGAAGCACCATACTTGGGCAGACTTAGAAGACGATTATCATCATGAAGAGACTGTACTTGCAGCCCAAGACAACATTTCTGCAAGCGAGGCTGCAGACCTTGAACATCTTCATCACGAAGTTGAACAAGCCCATCTTTCGTACTTGTCGTATCGGGTTTCTGGAATCACGATACTCTTGATGTCGATTGCATATGCGTCCTTCATCGGTCTTGGTGGGTTCCTTAACGCCAGTAAACCAAACGGTGATGACGACCACGGTGATGACCATGGCGATGAATATGGAGGCGACCACCACGGTTCAGCTTCTCCGATCATCTTTGCTTTCGGTATCATGCTCTTTTTGATAGGGTTCCCAGACTTTGCCATCGCTTGTAAGGCGATGTTGAATTCAAGTGTCACTGCTGACCTCGGCATGCTAACAGTGAGTATGGTTGGATTGTTGACCATTGTTATCGCAGTTTCGAACTGGTGGTTCGAAGATTTGCCATTCACTGGTGCTGGAGAACAAATTGCAACTTCGTATCCATTTGAAGGTGAACACATCCGAAAGGCAGGATTGTGGGTCTTTATTATGTCTGAGATTATGGTTTTCGCAACCTTCTTTTCATCCTACCTTCGTATGCGAACTGAATGGTGTACTGACTGGGCCATCCGTGATGGAGTTGAAGCCTGTAAAGATGTGCCAGAGGGAACGGTTGTAACCGCATCGGATTTATTGCGATATGACTTTGCAACCCTACTTCCAGGTGCACTCAACACCTTCGCACTGATTATTTCATCCTATACGATTGTCTTGGCACTGAAGACAGCACGTAACACAAATTGGGAACGCTCCACTGGAATTATGGGCAAACTCATGCCGACACGAAAAGCTCAAATCCGAAATTACCTCATTGCAACTCTTGCACTCGGTTCGTTGTTTATCGTTCTCAAGCTCGTTGAATGGAGCCATTTGGTTGCAGAGGGCTTCGATATCGGAACTGTTCAAGGTTCCATCTTCTACATCGCTACGGGAGCGCACGGACTGCACGTCTTCATCGGCTTGCTCGTTATGTTGTATCTCGTCTTCAAGGCTGACACGGTTGGCTTTGATGAAGACAATGCACAGGGTATCGAATACTTCGGTCTTTACTGGCACTTTGTCGACTTGGCTTGGGTTGTTATCTTCCCGGCATTCTACTTGTATTGAGGTGATTAAATGGGCGAACATGCAGCAGAAGGTATTGAAAAATGGCTTATGGACAAAACGGGCAAAGACATCTATTTCTGGAATTTTCTGGTGTTGATGTTCTTCACTCTCTTCGAAGTAGGCGCGGTGTTCTATGATACTGTTCCTGGAACGGAAATAGCCATTACGAAAATGACGGTCTGGATTATTCTAATCGTCGTTGGTATTGTCAAAGGATTCGGAATCGCAGCTTTCTTCATGCATTTGAAAGACGATCCCCGTATCTATACTCGGACTGCATTGTTCCCAGTGCTCTTTGTCATCTTGATGCTATGGGGTATCGGATTATCAAACCCTGCAGGCGTTACTGAACTTCCAAGTTGGTGTACGCCAAACTGGGATTATGCTGAGACTCGTTAGTCGAATTGCATGGTCAGCAAAGGTTTGATAGACTCCACCCCTCGGGTATTTACTATGGACAAAGGTAGATTCGTCACCGTGTTGATTGCTGGCTTACTTCTCATTGCTTCTACGCCTTTATCTTCAGCGTACAAGGGACATCAATTATCACGCGCTGAAGTGCTTGATTTTACCCTTACAGACCAAAATAATGAGAACTTCACCTTTTCACAAAGCCTCTCTGAAGTTCACGTTGTTGCGTTTATTTTCACGCGTTGCGTAGATGTTTGTCCGGTGATTACCCAATCTCTCAAATTGGTTCAAGAAGGTCTTTCAGAATCCGATGCCGAAGAAGTTCAATTCATTTCGATTTCTGTTGACCCGGGACATGATACTCCGGAACGCCTCTCTGAGTTTACGGCCCTTCACGGCGCAGAATGGCCTCATTTGACCGGTGATTCAGACCTTCTTGCCGACGTCTACAACTCCTTTGGTGTCATTGTTCAAGAAGAAGTAATTCAGGCCCACATAGCGAACTCTGAACCGACCGTAACATTTGTTGACGCATCTGGAAATTCAAGTGAAATGATGTTTGAACCAACAGGATGGACTCTCAATGAAATTATTGCAGAAGAGGCCAATTGGACTATCAATGCAACCTATGGGCAGTATGGGCATTTTGTTCAGTCAATCAACGGGATTGAATCTCCCGCAGATTGGTCCTGGTATTGGTCCCTCAATACCTTCAACGATTCTTCAATGGCTTGGGAAGAGTCGATGGTTGGAATTGATGACATCGATGCGTTAGAGAACGAGCATCTTGTTTGGGCGGCATCGAATGCGAATACTTCGAGCCTCTCCTCTCCTCAAATGAATGATTCAAATGCTTCGATTCAAATCCTCTATCCAGATAATACGACAGAAAGTCATTCACTTCAGACTGATTTCAATGCCTACCATCTCACCAAAGGCGCATTTGCTGGCGCCGACATGAACACTTCCTTTTCGAACGACCCAACCTATGGCCATTTTGTGGAAGCACTGGATGATGTCAACAGTCCGAGTGACTGGTCTTGGTATTGGTCGTTATACACCTGGAATACGAGCAGTGCAGGCTGGGAAGCTTCAATGGTCGGCGTGGATGATTTCGTTGACCCCGGGTATATTGCCTGGGCACCAAATTCGACCAACATATCTTCAATCCCTATGCCTAAATCCCTCGAACCAAAAGACGAAATGGCCCCTATTGTCTGCAGTGGCAATGGTTGGGAAATGGGCACCGGCGATGGAAAGCATTGCATGTGTGATGAGGGTTATGAATGGGGAGAAGATGACCGTTTGTCTTGTATTAGCAACGGAGAAGTCGATATTGACTTTTCAGTTGGCCATTCAACTATTACCTACATCATGGACGGGATGAAACCCAAAATTGCTTGGACCGGCGACTCATGGAAAGCCGATGATTTCCGAGCAGACCTCGAAGAAGTCATTTCCTCTCAATCCTCTTCTTCGGATTCTGAAGGATTTTTGCCAGGCATGACGCTCATTGCCGCTGTTTCAGGCTTGAGCCTCGCTGCAATCATCGTTCACATTCGCTCGAGCGATGAAGAAGATGAAGCGTAAGCCTCATATTGAACAGTCATCCGACCTGTACATGCGATAACGGGGTTTTTCATCCCGACTTCTTGCCGAGATCGCATAGCCCGGTATTGCGGTGGACTTGAAATCCACTGTCCCTTGGACTCGGGGGTTCGAATCCCTCTCTCGGCGCCATCTACTTTTTCATTGGATTTCCTTAGGATTGAATGGAAGAGTTCTCAAACTAAAGCACCCCTCGGTCAATCATGCGCCGAGGCCGATTCGCCGTCTTACTCGTCCTCAGCATGGCCCTTGCTGGATGTTTAGGCCCTTCAACTGCCTCATGGGGGACCGATAATGGTGAAATTGACGTTCAATTTTCTTCTGAGTTGACAACGGTGACAAGCGGATTAGGTTCTGAAAGTACGAAAATTACCGACCTTCAAGCGGTTGGCTGTGCATCCGGCACGGGTGATCTTGGAACAAATTATTCGACGACAGTATCCTTTACTGGATATCTTGCAGCAAGCCAATTTTACTCATCGCATTCGGAAACAGCTGGTGCAAGTGGTCTTGATATGGGCGTAACCACAAGTGTTGCAATTGAACGCATGACCTTCCAGATGGCGAAAGATGTTGTTGAAGGTGAAGGTTCACGAATCGACGTCAAGAATTGGGATATGCCGCTTCTTCCTGAAACGGGAGCAGGTTCGGTCGACCTTGACGAAATCGACCAAGATTCAGATTCGCGCTGGTATATCCTTGGGCTCATACCAACCACTGAAAACATCCATGATGGAATGACATCTTTGGATGAATGGCATCAGGCAGTCATCATCAATGGTTATCTTGTTCAAATGAATTCAAGTGGAAACACTCAAGGATATTACAATAATTTCCAATCTGCAGAGGAAGATTGCAGCCTTGAAACCGGTTCAAACAATAACGAACGAGTCTATGTCTTTGTCACAAGTATTGAACTGAATGGAGCCACCATCACCTCAAACGGTGAATCTGATGAAGAATGGGTCCACGGCGATGTAGCTTTCATCGGCCGAACCGGATACATTCTCTTTTTCTTGGCCTTCGGCGTTGGTGGAGGAGTTGGGGCATTCATTCTCTCAAAGATGTTCATCCATCAAGGTGCGACATCGACAATGAAAACATTGCTTGGTAAATCTGGTATGGATGCAATCAAACAAGTAAAGAAAGATGTCAAATCAGCAAAATCGTCCGGATTAACATCTCCGACTGAACGTAAAGAAGAAGCTCGTAAACACGCTTCCAAAAACCAACCTCAATCTTCAAAGAAATCCCCTTCTGAACCAGCACTCGCTGGCTTTGATCTCGACAGCGTCCTTTCATCAGGCCCGAGCATGGGGTCAACAACCGAATTTGGTAGTAAGGGTTCATCGGTCGTTGAAACGATTGAATCACAAGAAATGGAGCGAGGAATTACCGAACAATCATCAGTTACCTCTGTGCCAATGCAATCTTCTTCAGTTCCCCGTCAAACACGTTCAAGTGTGACTTCAAGTGGACCTCCAATGCAGCAGAAAGAGCACTATACATCAGCACCTCCAACTTCAAAGAAATCGTCAGGTCCTCCGAAGAAGAAATCAGTCCGCAAGCGTAAATCAGCGCCTCCTCAAGTGGAACAAGTGCATGAACAAGTGCATGAACAAGTGCATGAAGAAGTGCAACCTGAACCACAGAAAGAGACCCGCAAGAAATTTGAGGAACCTGAGGAAGATTTCTCAGACTTTTCATTCTGAGTGAGGCACGCAGATTTGTACTGCGCCTGGCAGTACTTCCATGTTTAACGGGGTTGAACCGATGTTCTCACCATCAACATTGATTGCAGCCGGAGCTGGTGTTTCGATGGATAAAGTCCTGAACTTATGGTAATCGACACGTGGATGAAACACATGTCGTCCTTCATTTTTGAGCATACCAAAGGCTTTCAGCACATCTCTACGCGTCATTTTCTTCAAGATACCAATGTCCATCATTCCATCATCGAGCGAAGCACCAGGTGCTAAAGGCAACATTGAACCTCCAGTTTGGCTGTTTTGAATCAAAAAGAGCGTATAATCGCCTTTCATTTGTTCGCCGTCGATAGTCAAGGTTGCGTGTCGGCGATTGTTGGCCATGATGGCCATGAGAATACCGACATCGTAGCGTATTGGGCCCATCCATCGCATTTTTTCTGCTTTAAGAGTTGAATCGACGCCAAGGCCCCATGTGACGAGGTTGTGACTGTACCGAACGGTTCGTCCATCTTCAGAACCCGGAAGCCCATTGACCATCTCCACCTTCGCTAAGTCAAGGTTTTGACGCGCACCATCAACGAGGCTTTGGACGGCTTGATCTGTTGACGTAATGCGTAGATCGTTGGCCATTGAGTTGCCAGTACCTGCAGGAATGAGGGCAAACAAGTCGCCTCCTTGCGGTTTAGCGTTCATTCGTCCTGTAATCACTTCTGATAGGCTTCCATCCCCGCCAACAACAGCGAAGATATCATCATCCGATGCATGAATACCCTGAGCGATTTCGCACAAGTGCCCGCTGTAGTCTGAAAAATGAATTTCGACAGTTTTTCCCTTTTCCTCGAGTAGAACTTTTACTTGCTCGCCGATGACTTTCCCCTTTCTTTTACCAGCGAAGGGGTTCACCAAAAGGTGAACACGCGTATTGGCTCCCGCTTTCTTAGGTTTTTGAGTAAACACTTCTGCATAAATCGGTTTGTATGCACCCTTTTTCTTTTTCGTTAACAGGTCAGGTTCGAAGCTAAGAGCAACGGGCGCTTGCCCCGTCTCATCGTTTGACATGCTTAGAAGAGGCGGGTGTTTGGTTTCAAACCTTCTCTAGTACGGCTGCACACCAGTCCAATTTGAATTGGGTAGGAAGCGATTCATATTGCATAATTTATAACGCAGCAGGGAAAATACACTTGCAATAGTCCTTTTACGGGTAAGGAGGGCGAGGTGAAATGCAAGAGGTCTTGAACCCGACCGATGTGGAAGGGGTATGGCGAGTCTTTGGACTACGGACGAAAAGGGGTTCATGCAACGGGCTCTTGATGTCGCAGAACGTGGTCGAGGAAGGGTGAGTCCAAACCCGCTTGTTGGTTGCGTATTGGTCAAGGATGGAGAAGTGATTGCCGAAGGTTGGCATGACCACCTCGGTGGACTTCATGCAGAACAAATGGCCATCCATGATGCAGAATCAAACGGCCATTCATCGAACGGCGCGATTGCTTATGTTACCCTTGAGCCTTGTAACCACTTCGGGCGAACTCCTCCGTGTACTGAATCACTGATGTGGGCTGGAGTCAAAGAAGTCATTGTTGCGCACTATGACCCAAATCCAACCGTTCGTGGAAAAGGAATCCAAGTTCTTCAAGACGCTGGCATTCAAGTCCGGCAAGGTCTGTTGGAAGCAGAAGCCGCAATCCAAATGCGCCCATTCTTACATTGGTGCCAACATCGACACCCGTTAGTTACTGTCAAAATGGCCGTTGATACCCTCGGATCGGTCGACGATAGAAGTCTCGAAGCTCAACGTTTCACTTCAGAAGTTTGCCTCGACCACGTTCATGCACTTCGTAAGGAATGTGACGCGGTACTGGTCGGAGTCGAAACGGTAGTTCGTGATAATCCTCAACTGACAGTTCGACGCGTAGAAACCGAACGCCAACCGCTTCGAGTCATCATTGATCCGAACCAACGAACTCCAGAAGATGCAATTCTGCTTAACGATGAACATCAGACACTTGTGATGGGTAAAGAATTCAATTCCTTACCTGCACTGCTCAACCTTTTGGGTGACCAAGAAATCCAGCGGCTCATGGTTGAGGGTGGTCCAACAACTATTGGCAATTTCCTCGACCAAGGTTTAGTCGATGAGTTTTATCTTATTCACAGCAAAGCCACACACCAACAACCAGTGGCTTCCAACATTGATTCAGAACGTCTATCTTCAGCAGGTCTTTCTCATACGGGCACGGAGAACTGGGGAGACGAAACGGTTCACCTCTGGACGCGTCTTTAAGCAAATATGCTCGGTTACCCAAAGATTCATTCTAAACCATGGAGGCTCCATGCGTTCAACCTTGTAATAGAGACAAAAATATATCTTCAATTCAAACAAGTTCGAGAACATTATGATTTTTTATTTAGCCGAGGGATAAGGGCAGGGGTATTATCTCTATATTTTTGATATTCTGGATCATCTCCCCACTTTTCTAAAGCTCGTTCATCGAGTATGGGGATTCCACTGACTTTCGTTAAGAGAAGATAAATGAATATGGGCGATATCCAAGCAACTCTTTCTAGACCTGTAAAGCAAGATATTCCAAAGAAGGCGATTCCAGTCCATAGAAGAATTTCTCCTAAGTAGTTAGGATGCCTAGAGTAAGACCACAAACCACTGTCTATCCATTTTCCCTGATTGTTAGATTCTTTATTGAATACTGTTTTTTGTTTATCTGCTATGGCTTCAATACCAAATCCGAGTATCCATACTGACAACCCTATACCGTCCCACATCCCTAATGCAGGTGCTGAATCCGCTTGGCT
>JAPKCL010000091.1 GCA_028822955.1 Candidatus Poseidoniaceae archaeon | reverse complement strand
CCGTCAATAGCATCGAGACCGTTGTTCGAATAGTTGACTCCAGGGAGTGTCGAGGTACCTTGGATGACAAGTGCACCTAGAATTATGAATACGAAAAAACCTGTTATAGCAACCCATTGGTGTTCCGATTCCTCTTCAAGAAGACTACGCCAACCCTTCGCCATACTTGCAGGATGTGAATCGAGCACATGAAACCTTTTATCGAACCAAGAGCCAAGTTTCATTTATCCAATACCTGTTTCTCCCGACAAGGCTTGAAGCGGAGAGATGATAAAGGGAATATTAGTCGCAGGAGTGCTTGGAGAGAGTATCATGGCACGTAAACCAGCATCTATGTATCGCCGCCTTAAGGGCCCTGCCTTCACTCGACGCAAGTACATCGGCGGTGTCCCGAACAACAGAATCACGTCTTTCCACGCTGGAAACCGTGTTGCTGCTGAGACAGGTCAGTTCAAGGTAGTCATAGAACTCCGTGCCGATAACAACTGTCAAATTCGACATACGGCGCTTGAAGCAGCCCGTGTTATTTCAAACTCAACGATTCGTAAGATTGCTGGAACTCAAGGCTACGCTCTTCGTGTTCACACCTTCCCGCATCACATTCTCCGTGAAAACAAGCAAGCAACTGGTGCAGGTGCTGACCGTGTTTCTCAAGGAATGCGTTGCGCTTTCGGAAAGAACGTTGGTACAGCAGCTCGTGTTAAGCGAGGACAACGTGTGATTTCACTCCAAGTCGATCCAGAACACTACCTCACTGCTCGAGATGCACTTCGTAAGGCAACTATGAAGTTCCCAACTCCATGCACAGTCCGCTTGATTAAGGGGCATGAGTACCTTAAGGGTCTCATTTGAAACCTATTGGGCTCAGCCCAATGTCGGACAAATATCTGTTTGTTGAGACTATTTGGGCGCGAGTTCCATAAGTCTGAACAAAAAAACAACAGATGAAGCAAACCGGAGGTGAATGAATGAGAGTCGCAGTTCTAAAAGAAGACCATTGTCAACCGAAGAAATGCAACGACGAATGCCAAGCATTCTGCCCACCTGTTCGTAATGGACAAGAATGCATCATTATGGATGATAAAACTGGCAAACCTCACATCTCGGAAAGTCTTTGCATTGGTTGCGGTATTTGCATTAACAAATGCCCACATGATGCTTTGATTATCGAACAACTACCGAGTGAACTCGAAACCGATATGATTCACCGGTATTCGATGAACGGTTTCCGTCTGTTTCGCTTGCCGACTCCTTCTAAGGAAAGTGTCGTTGGAATCCTCGGGCCGAATGGTATGGGGAAATCGACCGCAATTAATGCGCTTTCAGGTCGAATAGTTCCTAACCTTGGTGACTGGTTGAATAAAGATGCTGACTGGGAAGATATCATTGAATCTCTTCCACGTGGCGAATTAAGAGACTTCTTCATCGCAGTCGAGAAAGGTGATATCAAAGTGGCTTTGAAACCACAAAATGTAGACCGGCTGCCAAAGAAAATCAAAGGCACAGTTCGTGATTTACTTTCACGCGTCGACGAAAGAGGCATGTTTGAAGAGATGACTAAAGAACTTGCAATCGACCACCTACTCGACCGAACTGTTCAGCAACTTTCTGGTGGTGAATTACAACGCATGGCAATTTGTGCTACCCTTTTGCGTGATGTTGATGTTTATTTCTTTGACGAACCCTCATCTTATCTGGATATTCACGAACGTATGAGGATTGTACGAATTATCCAAAAACTCGCAGAGACAAAGCGAGTGATTGTTATTGAACACGACCTCGCAGTTCTCGACGTACTTGCAGATTTGGTACACATCGTCTATGGCAAAAAAGGTGCTTTTGGAATTTTCACTCCTGCCCGAACAACCCGTCAAGCCATCAATACCTATCTGGATGGCTTCTTACCTGAACAAAATGTTCGTATTCGAGACAAACCGATCAAGTTCCTTAATCACAGTGACCGAGTATCTGAACTCGGTTCTGAAGTTGTTTCTTGGGGAGGACTTTCCAAGAAACTCGGTGAGTTTCAACTCACGACAGGTGAAGGTGCTGTGCATCGTTCCGAAGTCGTAGGTGTCGTAGGTCCAAATGGAACAGGGAAATCAACGATGATCAAAATCTTAGCCGGAGAACACGGCTATGACGATGGATGGGTTACAGAAAACGCTACGATTTCATACAAGCCTCAACATATTGATGTTGACATGGATTGCAGCGTTCAATTGTGGCTTGATAGCGAGATTGGTCCAAAGTGGCGAGTCGGAGAATACAATGTCAACGTTATTCGTGCTTTAGGCGTAGATGAATTACTCCCAAAGCGAGTGAAGAAACTCTCCGGTGGAGAGCGACAAGCTGTTGCTATCGCCATCTGCCTTGGTAGAGAAGCCGACCTTTACCTCTTGGATGAACCATCAGCCCACCTTGATGCAAACGCTCGAATGGAAGCAGCAAAAGCAATTCGAAGAACAATGGAAGCTAATGAAAAGTCCGCATTCGTCATCGACCACGATGTTTACTTCATTGATATCGTAAGTGATTCACTTCTCGTCTTTGAAGGCGAAGGTGGAATCCATGGTAAAGCAGAAGGCCCGTTTAAACTTCGTGAGGGGATGAATCGTTTCCTCAAAGGAGTCAATGTTACCTTCCGTCGAGATCATGATTCGAAGCGTCCAAGAATCAACAAACTGGAAAGTCGAAAAGACAGAGAACAACGAGGTGTTGGAGATTTCTATTCGTTTGACCATTGAGGAGATTGTGATTTAATGCCTGTAGGAATTCCTCCACTCGGCGGCCCATTGGGTCGTTCTCGCTCACGAATCTCTGCAAGTGGTTTGACGACTTTTCTTCGCTGCAAACGCCAGTGGTTCCTCGGTTCTAAAGTCGGAATCTCTGGTCCACTTCGACCATCTCAAGTCATTGGGATTGTCCTTGAGGATGCATTTTGTGGAGTCATGATGCAACGTCCTACAGTACATATTGAAACACTACCTGAATTGAAAGCGTGGATGCATACTTTGCTCCCAAAGGCTGCACAAGAAGCCCTCGATGCAGGACGTATTCTTTGGGATGAAGGGATTTGGTATGAACCGGGAACTTCATGGGAGGATGTGGAAATTGATTCCTTTATTGCTCGACTTGAAAATGGTCTCATGCTGCTGTTTGAAGAGATTGAATCCTGCTATCGAGAAAACGGTGGGCCGTATTTAGAACTCTACAGGGCAGGAGAATCTCCATTCGATGTCCCATCACCTGCTTGGGGGGATGAACCCTCTTTCCCTATTCCAGATAAAGTCCGGAATTATGATTTACGTTCTTGGGCAGTTGAGGAGCAAGCCATGCAATGGCAATCCGCTGGCTCTCCAGTTACTTGGAACGAAGCATTAGAAATTGCTCGTCCGTGGACCAAAGACCCTCGTGTCCACCAACCTCAACGTTTGTTTCATCCAGAACGTTGGGCAGCGGGTGAACTTGATCTGGTACTTCGATGGGATGGGCGAATTCGCCTGGTCGATATCAAATCCGGCGACCCAAGTTCTAAATTTGCAGAATCGCTTCAACATCAACTTCGTTTCTATGGCTGGCTTTGGCATGAAACCCACGATGGCCAATGCATCGATGGCTTAGAAGGCTGGTACCTCAATGGGCCACATCGTGTTGTCTATGAAGCCCCACAAGCTGCAGAATACACTGAAATGACCTCAGAATTTTCACTAATCAATACTGAAATGCAAAACATGGGTTCAGGTCCGGCAAGTATGCCAGTTCTTCCGAATGAAGCCTGTGATGGAAGCGCAGCAGGTTGTCATTGGTGCAGTCTTTCCCGAGATGAACAGGGGAATTGGTCTGGTGATGAGTTATTATCAGAAATTACTCCATTACGAGAAATACCGCTTACGGTTCCCAGTGAACCCCTCTCGAACATACCAGTTCGTGTTAGTGTTCAAGGAAAGTTTACCGGTGCATGGGGTCCATTGCCAAACCATTTCGGAGAACCCGTTTTGGGGGCAATGCTTGTTGCCGGAGGTGCGCAAATCACTGTTGAAGAGAGCGAACCAGGTACATATCCTCTTCTTCACAACCAACCGACTGGAGAACTTGTTATTTTGGACGCATTGCCGGGAGTCTGGCGTGGTGCGCCTCGCCTATATGTCGATTCGCGAACCAGAATAGTGCCAGTTGCACAAGCAGCCAAAGAGTTTGAACAGACACCACTTTCTCTTTCAGAACGAACGACTCGCATCGGTTTACTTCGCACGAGAGCCAACGTCGAAGGTATTGTTCTCAGTGTTCGCAAGCGTTCTGGTATTCGATTAGATGCAAAACCATGGACTATGCTCAATGTCCACCTTTGGGATGGACATTCGATTGTTGAAGTTGCTTCTTTTGGTTCGAGTATTACCGGTCAAATGGAAGCGCTACGACCAGGTCAAACACTCAAATTATTGGCTGCCGAAATGGGCTGGAGAGCAGGATTACCTCAACTCCGAATAGACTCGAGAAAAACTCGTCTCCAAGTAAAGGATTGAATTCAGAGAGTAGGGTTCAAGAACATTCGACATAACACTCACAGGTATGCCGGTAAGTCTTGTCACATCTGCTGAAGATTCTGTTGGCCCATACAACCGTCTTTCAGCAAGTCAAGTGAACGCATATCGAGCGTGCCCACGGCTATGGTTTTATGAGAAAGTACGGCGTTTCAAGATGCCACAAATACCGGTGTTATTTGTTGGTCGAGCAGTTGAAGAGGCAATTTGCCGTATGTTGATGGAATCTCCAGCACTTTTGGTTTCGAAGGCATCTTCGGACACTCTTTCAGCAATCCCATTGGATGAAAAAGGCGTGCCAAGCCGTTCAAGTCTCGACCCTTGGCCAGCAGAACGTCTGTTGACTTTACCTGCGAACATGCAACCACAGAGTCTTGACAGCCTTCGGCAATGGGCTATTGGACGGTTAAAGGTCCATCTCCATCTCGCACTCAATTCAATGAAAGAGGAATGGAAGAAAGATGAGCGAAAGGCTGGTGATTGGAAATCAGTTAATCCTGATTATTGTCTTAAAATGTGCATCAATGGCCTCGAATTTCATTTGAATGAAGTTCAGCGTTGTCTTGACCAAAACGGTGGGCCAGGTCTCAAAGAATGGCGTAGAGGGCACCGTCCTGAATGGCCTGCTCCTGATGCTCGGCGATACACACTTTCCAATAATCATCCACTTTCACAAAACGGTGATGTCAGTTTGATTGAGGCTTGGGAAATCACTCGCCCTTGGTTTGTTGATCCAAATGCAGGAAAGTTTGCTATGAATGCCATTCATCCCGAATATTGGTTTCAAGGTGAATATGATTTGATTTATCGATGGGACGGTCGAATCAATATCGTTGACTTGAAAGCCAGTGTGGGTCGAGGCGACCGTTCAGGCAATTACGTTGAACAATTGCGTATGTATGCGATGCTGTGGTGGATTACTCACGAAAAGAACGAGCAAGTCGATGTGCTTGAAATATGGTATCTCGGTGCAAATTCAATTAAGACGATAGCCTGTCCTACCGTTTCAGAAATGGCTGAAATGGAATCTGAACTCGAAGTAATGTGGCATCAACTTCGAGAAACAACACCAGTGCTTGCAGACTGCCCGCCGACACCATCTCCAGTACGTGGTTTCAAGAATGGTGGAATCGCTATAGAAGCGCCAGATGAAGTGCGCTGCGAACGTTGTGATTGGTCCTCGGTTTGTCCTGGTGGAGAAGGTGACGACGATCTCCCAGTTGGTGGTTTAGTTCGATTGCCGGGAACCCCTACTGATATTGATGTGACACCAATTGGTGACCTTGACCCTCGCATGACCTTTGTTGGCGAAGTCTTCAGTGTCACGGGGGTCAAAGAAGGGCATCGCCCTCGAATTACGATTTCCCAGGGCAATCATTTCGCTAAGGTGATTCTCTTGGTTGACCAGCATCAAGATGGTGAACCATCGTGGCCGCAAAACATTGCTAAAGGGGATCGAGTGAAACTCGACCAAGTGGTTCCAAGTGCCAATTGGAAGGGCGAAATTGAACTTAAAGTCGACCCGCATGCATGCATAGTACCTGCTTCCGAAGATGAAACCGGTTCCGACTTGATGGAATTCCGTGCACGTTGGAATGTAGCTGGGCGCCTTATTTATCGCTTTGAAAAGCGTGGTGTTGGGCGTAATGGTAAGGAATGGCATCGAAAGGGTGCCATGATTTTGGATGCAACCGGTGCTATGAAAATTGAAGGTTGGGCAAATGATTGGGGTACTCAGTATGATCTGGCACAAATTGGTGATACGATTGTTGTTGCCAATCTCGGATTAGATGCTTGGGCAGTCGAAATTCGCGGCAATATCTCGCAAAATACGAAGTTCCAGATTATCGAGCGTGTACAACGAGATTAACCGCCGGATGAAATGGTGATGACCAGCAGTTGTACCGATTGGGACAATACTGTGGCGTGTGGTAAGATTGTCCCATCGTAACTTACGATGACAGTTGAGGGGTGGATTCCAGCCTCAAGTAACGCTTGACGAACAGTTTGTTCGGTATCGAACTCTACTTTGACATCATAGTCACGCCCCTTAAGGTGTATCTCCATACAACAACGAGTCAACGCCATGCTTATGACGGTGGCGCTAAACCCGACATCTGCGGCCGAGATCGCATAGCCCGGTATTGCGGTGGATTCGAAATCCACTGTCCTTGTGACGCGGGAGTTCAAATCTCTCTCTCGGCGCCTTTTGTAATTCAAGGGGCTTTTTTATGGTAATACTTCTACGTAGGTTTGAGTGAGTAACA
>JAPKCL010000199.1 GCA_028822955.1 Candidatus Poseidoniaceae archaeon | reverse complement strand
GTGCCACATTAGAGGACAGGCCTTAGAAGGGAGTTCTACACAGGGTAGAATGGTGAAGTTCATGTGGCAACAGGCACCCGAGAATACCATTGAAAGTCTTCGGCATGGAATTCAAATCAATGATGGTATTGAATTTGATGTCCGTATGACCCGAGACGGGGAATTAATCATTCATCATGATGCCAATGTATCAGTCCCTCAATCTAAACTTCCTCATGAATATACATGGGTTGAGAATCATACACTTGAAGAATTGACTTCACTTGGTTTCCCTTCTTTCCGTTCGATGCTCGAGGATTCAGGCATCCAAAAACAATGGAGAGACCAAGGTAAAATGGGGTGCATTGAATTCAAACGCCCTCATCCAAGTGCACTGTATGGTGGTGGGGTGTTTGGTAAAAGCCAGCACATTTCGCATGTATCGGCGATGATGCAAAAAACTGAAACTTTACTCAAAGAGTTTGAAATCCCATCCGATAATACCGTTTATTATTCCTTTCACAAAGGCATGAAAGCCTCTGTTCAATCATCTGGTTCGATACGGCCATGGGCAGAATTGATGCCCTATATACCTCCTTTTGGAACACATTACACAAAACGTATGAGAGGCAGTATCCAATTCTTTGCAACATCCATTGCTCGATTGATCAAATCCCATCGCCGTTCCGGAGCATTCATGGCTCCTTGTGCAATCGACTATTTTCTCCCTCCAATAAGCCACCTTCCATTGGGTTTTGCCGGTGGATTACATGGTGCGAAAGCAGCACGATTAAGTTCCAATCAACGTGGATTCCCAATCTATGTATGGCCGACTTCGTTGGATGTTGAGCATGATGTACTCGCCGCAGGTTTGACCGGACTTACAGACAGTTCTGACCCCGAAGTAACTTGGCTTCCTTCCGGACATGCACGCTGGAACCAACCCGGTTCACGCCCTTTAGATGCAGTTCAGCAACACACTCTGGAACAAGCAACAAAAGAAAACCACAAAGAAATTTTAGGAGAACTCCACGGTGAAACGATTCCTTGGTCTGAATGTGATGCATCACGTCGAAGTGAATTAGTAGAGATGTGGCGCAAGAAGTGGATGTGGGAGAAATCAACCTCTGAGATTCTTGAAGATTCCAGTTCAGCATCTCCACCGTGGGAAGCAATCCGCCTCATTGGACATCGTGGTTCAGGTAAAACTTCACGCCCAGTTCTCGAGTGAGATTCACTCGACATGACGAAGTGTCTGAGCTTCAGCAATATACTTTGGACGGTATATTGGTGTGCCTTTTCCATTGCGGAACACACTGCGTTCATCAACGATTTGAGCACCAATACCTGCAACACGTGCCCATCCGAAGAAAGTCGTGTAATAGGTTGGGTCTTTCAAACCAGCGTGGTGCAACAAAGCCCCACTTGCGATATCGACATTGGCATTTGGATTACTGATTTTTGGATTTTCTGCCAAAACTCGAGGTGCGACTTCTCGAAGAGTTGTGACGATCTTGAAATTTTCATCATCAGGACAGATTTCAGAGCCCAATTTGAACTGGACCGTTGCTCGAGGGTCTTCACTTCGTAGAACTGCATGGCCAAATCCAAAGATAGGCCTGTTTGCTTTCAGTTCTGCCCGAACAAACGCTTCAACTTCAACGGGGTCGCTTGTTCCAACTTTGAGAACGAACTCCAAACACGATTGGTTTGCACGACCGTGTAATGGCCCAGATAAAGCATTCATTGCACCAGCCATTGAAGAATAAAGAG
>JAPKCL010000090.1 GCA_028822955.1 Candidatus Poseidoniaceae archaeon | reverse complement strand
AAGCCATGGTCGGCCATAGGCGTCAATTTGCATATCAATAAAATCGCCAAACCCAAGTGGAGACACTGGAATCATGGCGACATTGATCTCCGGTCCAACACTCGTTGGTAACCTAAGCGATTTGTCGATGCTTCCCGAAGGTGGCGCACAAACCATTTGAGAATCATTCGATATAATCGACAAGTGCATGCATCAATGCCGTCCGAATTGGTACCAATGGACGCCATCCATCACCATCGATTCGATGCAACATATCGTGCAAGGGTGAGAGGTCAGGGCGTTGCTGTGAATTATCTTTCATGGTCAATGGCATTGAAGGATTGACAATTAATGATTTTACTTCAATCGTCGGGGTCGGCGCTGCAGTGAGGTGTTCGATACCGAAGTGACCTGTTCTCCCTGCCACAGTACGTGCATGAAGTAGCGTCAATTCTTCAAGAGTTTGCTCTTGACTCCATGCACGCCGACCTGAAACTTTGATCTGGCTTGGAAACGGTTCATCACCGATTAGCATCCTAACAAAAGCGTCTGCGACATCGATATCACTTACCCACCAATATTCGGCATTACCCACGGGTACGGGAACAATGTTTGTGTTCAATTTACCCATCCACTGACTGAACAAAGGAGAGCCCCATACCGTATCTTTCACTCGAGGCAGAAGGTCATGGACAAGAATAATGCAGTCAATCCATTCAGAATCAACTTCCATCCCCAAATGTGCTGGGACAGTTAAAGTAATTTCAAGGCCGTCTATATCAAATCCATTTTCTCCATCACTTGGTTCATCAAAAGGCCCTAGGCCAATCAACATCAAACGATGCCCAGTTGCTAAAGGGAGGTCCACAGCAGCATGAAGTTCACAAGCTCCAAATTCAAGTTCAGTTGCATAACGTTGAGATATCTCTTGGAAATGTGTTCCTGGCACAACAAGATGGGCATTGGTACGGAATATTCGTTCGATTAAAGCGCGAGCGATACTTGAGTCAATACCACGTAGATGGATAACGGGTGCTTGACGCATAGTTCCAGCGAAGAGACAAACCTACATCAATTTGTCCATCTAAGGAATTATACGACGAAGCCGTTTTAGATATTCCAATTGGATATTGTAAAAGCCAATTGAAAAAATTAGGAAATTCATAAGCGGATTCGATGATAAAAATACGTTGAATCCTCCTAAGGACTGCCAATCTACCTGAAGAGATCCGTATACAAAACCGAAGAGTCTGCTAAATTATAACACTTTTCGTATTGGAAAAGTAAGTAAATTAAACTTTAAGTCGCGATAATCCCTCACTCTATAGAAATGACAAGAAAATGCGTTCGGCTTTGTCCTACTCCTATTGGTAGAATAAATTATGCGACATTGCCTAAAATTGAATTATAATCGGTTTTCTAATTGAAATGCAAACATATTATACGACAAATACAATTGGAAATCACTTTTTAATCGCCAAAGAGTATAAGACCTTTCAAGTGAAGCAGGGGGTAAGCCGGGTTGACTGGTGAAGGAGATGGGAAAATGCCGAACGACAAATATGACATCCAGGAGTTACTCCAAAGAGATGTATACGTGAATGATAAGAAAGTTGGAAAAATAGTTGGTGAGCGTCACCATCCGAATGAAGCACGCGTGCGATCGATGAGATTGCAAGTGGAATCGGATGTAGCTGATGAGTTCATGCGGAAGCCCGCTGAACTCGTGCCTCTGCCAAAAGAATTGGTCCACAGTATCCGAAATGATGGTACTGTTAAACTTTCAAAGTCGATGAGAGAATTACAACGCAGATGGCGCAATACAGTACGTATTGATGAAAAGCTGTATGCACCTGACGAAATGCTCGACCGTGCAGTACTTGATAATCAAGGCCAAGAGATCGGTGTCATCACCGACCTCTTTAAGCTCAAGCGCACCTACAAAGGCGTCATTGTTCAAGTCCGCATTGGTGTTCAGAAGAAATACGGCGTTGAAGCACAATTACGCATACCAATCAATGCCTTTTCACGAACACGTGAGCGTTTAGACGAAGTCGTTCTTTCTCGAACTTTCGATAAAGTCCTCACATTACCTTCCTATGTTACTCTCAATGCCATGAGTGACGAAGAAGAGTGAGTTTCGATTGAATACCTTGAGACCCTGCCTACTCCGTCACTCTTATGACGGGGAGGTGAGTCGGCCGAACTGCAGTTGCGCGGGTAGCTTAGTCGGTTAGAGCACCCGGCTGATAACCGGGAGGCCGCAGGTTCAAGTCCTGCCTCGCGCACTCTTTAAGTTCGGAGTAGTCCTAATAATACACTTTTTTTCGAGACCTCTTCACTCGCAAAGAACATGAAGGGGCAGTGCTTCGCTCATCATAAGGGAATCATATGGTCGTGCTATCAGGGAGTAACTCTCGCTTATTGGCTGAGCAACTGGCAGATTCCTTGAACTGGGAACACCATCAACTTGAAACTCGTAGGTTTCCCGACTCAGAAGGGTACATTCGCATCCCTACTGAGACCATCGAGGCTGTACGAAAAGAACCCGTTGTATTGGTATCGAACACTTTCCCTGATTCGGGAATCGTTGAAACATTGCTTATGCTTGAAGCCATAAATGATGTTCGGAAAGGCAACATGGAGAATCTCCGAGATATCGGGCCCCAGTCGATGGATGATGTCGGGCCGGGAATTTTACTAGCGATTCCATACTTCGGCTATTCTCGACAAGATAAGCGATTCAAACCAGGAGAGGCTGTATCTGCTCGGGCAATCGGACACTTACTCGCTTCGCGCTGCGATGGGATCATTGTGTTCGATTTACACGCCCCTTCCGTACTGCAGGATTTGCCTGTTCCAGTGGCATTTACTTCAGCAATGCCTGAACTCGCACTTCACCTTCAAGAAACAGTACAACCAGATTTCATACTTTCTCCGGACAAAGGTGCGATTGAACGTGCTTCAAAGGTTGCTCAAGAAATCAATTGTGAATTCTCGTACTTAGAAAAGACTCGAATTGACGCTCATACAATAGTACACAAAGCCAAGGACCTCAACGTCGATGGAAAGATAGTTGCAATTGTTGATGACATGATTGCAACTGGTGGAACGATTTGTCGTGCTGCTGAAGCTCTTCGTAATCAAGGAGCAATCGCAGTTCACGCGGCCTGTTCTCACGGACTTTTCACGGGTGGAGCGATTGCTCGATTAATCAGATATGTCGATGGAGTCCATGCGACAGGTTCGTTGTCAAATCCACGCGATGTAATCTCCGGCGGCCCAGCACTAGCACGCGGCGTAAATGAATTATTTGAACGGCTCGATTGGAAGTTGTAAACTCGCAGTGACCCTTTTATCAAATATTATTATTGCTTTATTCCTCTAAATTGTGTTGAAATGAGCAGTTGATTCTTTCCGTCGTATTTATATCCGTGAGGTTGTGCGGAGAAACGCCCTTACAAGAGGAGAGAGTGATTCCAGTGACTGTCCACGTGCAATATGAAACCCCAGAAGAAGTATCGAACAAGATCTACGACATGCTACAAGCCAATTCCAGTGGCCGCATTAAGAAAGGTAGCAATGAAGTGACCAAGACCGCAGAACGCGGAACTGCACAATTCATTATTCTTGCAGAAGATGTCAACCCACCTGAACTCCTTGCTCACGTCCCACTTATCTGTGCTGAGAAAGATATCCCATTCGGATATGTCCCCTCTCAAGAACATCTTGCACAAGCTGCTGGTCTTCCAGCAGGTGTGAAAGCAGCGTCCATTGCTGTTATGGAAATTAACAAAGGCGCTAAAGAACTATTTGAACAAATTATTGAAGCCATTAACGGCCTCAAAGCTTGATTTTAACCTTGGAGATGACAAATATGAGCGAAGAACTTGGTGGATGGCCTGCTGAAGTCGTCGAAATTGTCGGTCGAACCGGTATGACAGGCGAAGCAACTCAAGTCAAAGTTCGTGTGAACGATGCTCCAAATCCTCGTGACGTTGGAAGAATCATCTCACGCAACGTATTGGGTCCAATTCGAGTGGGCGACATATTGATGCTCAAGGACACAGGCCGAGAAGCCCGTAAGTTGAATGCACGGTGATGAATATGCCTGAACGAAGAATTTGTAATTTCTCTGGCGAAGAGATCGAACCTGGTACAGGAATGATGTTTGTCCGTCGTGACGGTAGCGTCTTGTGGTTCAAGAACTCAAAGGCTCGCAAGAACATGATCGTTCTCAAGCGAAACTCTCGCAAGGTCAAGTGGACCCGTCACTTCGTCAAGGGCGGCATTTGAGCCCTCTGACCTCTTTGGCTCGGCTCTGCTGCCTGTTTTTTATTAGAGAATAGAGTGCAACCGCTGTTGCTATTATTCCGTATGGCTCATAAAGGGGAGTCAAGTGGACTGAATCGGTGAACATAATGGAAACGACCTATATCATGATCAAACCCGACGGCGTACAACGAGGACTCATTGCAGAAATTTTGGGGCGCTTTGAACGCAAAGGGCTCAAACTCGTTGGACTGAAGTCTGTCGTGCCGAGCAAAGAAACCGCTGAAACTCACTATGCAGTTCACGCAGAACGCCCATTTTACCCTGGACTCATTAAATTCGTAACTTCCGGCCCTGTTGTATGCATGGCTTGGTCAGGCAAAGATGCAATCACAGTAGCTCGCACCCTCATTGGCTCAACCAACGGACGTGAAGCAACACCTGGTACAATCCGAGGCGACTTCGGAATGGATATGGGCTTCAACATGATTCACGGCTCCGATGCAGCAGATACTGCTGAATTTGAACTTGGACTTTGGTTCCCTGAAGGTTTGATGGATTGGGAACAAACCATCACCTCATGGGTTTATGAATAACTTGAATCATACTGTAGTTGATTCACATGCCTGATGAAGAGAATGTATCTCCTGAAGAGATCGGGGAAACACTTCGTCAACCGATTGTGGCAGTTACTGGTCACGTCGACCATGGAAAAACAAGTCTACTTGACTTACTTCGTTCGATCGGTGGAAATAAGACGAACGTAATGAATCGCGAAGCCGGTGGAATCACACAGGAACTCGGCGTGACCAATGTACCATCGGAATTACTGGTCAAGGCGATTCAAACAATGCCGTTTAAGGAAAAACCTACCTTTGAAAGTCCTGGAATCATATTTCTCGACACCCCTGGCCACGAATCATTTAGTTCAATACGAACTCGAAGTGGAAATGTTGCAGATATAGCAATTCTCATCGTCGATTTGGTTGAAGGTTTCAAACCTCAAACCATTCAAAGTATTCAACTTCTTGAGCAAAATAATATCCCTTTCATCATCGTTGGAAATAAAATCGACCGGATTCACCGATGGGAATCAAAGCGAGGAAGGTCCTCATGGCAATCTTGGAATGAGCAGACCGAAGATGCGATGGTTATGGCTGATGAATATTACTACAAACTACTAGGACAAGTTGCTTCGCATTCAAAATTTAATCTTTCCAAATATTGGGAAGGAATCAAAGAATTCGACATCGATAACGACCGCCTTTTTGTCCCAATGAGTGCGAAAGAGGGTGAAGGACTACAGGATTTACTGTTCGTCATCCTTGCAATGGCAGAGAAATTTGCTCGTGAAGATTTAATCATTAACCATGAAGACATGGCCGAAGGTTATGTTTTAGAATCTCGAGAAGAAATCGGAGTAGGGAGGACCATCGATATTATTCTCACCAAAGGAACCATTCAGGTAGGCGATGGAGTTGCTTACAATTCAAATGAGGGCCCAATTGCTGATTCAGAGTTCGCCCAAGACTCGACCAGTGTCCGTATTCGGTCGATTCGTAGACCAATTGGCATGACTGAAATGCGGGATGCGGGGAAGCGCTGGGAGAATGTTCAACATGCGTCCGCAGCATCAGGTCTGAAGTTGGTCATTCCAAATATGAAAGAAATTCATATTGGAAGTAAGATCTTCTTCCCGAAGCCTGAAGACGATTTACAATCAATTATCAAAGAGATGAAACTTGAAAATAATCGAATTCGGGACGAAACTCCCATTATGTGCAGCATCTGCAAAGAGGTTCTTTCAAGAAAGAACTTTTCTAAAATACATACAAATCCAAATTCACAAGAGCCTGGATATTCGACTGGGTGTCAAGCTGCTCGAGAAGTACGCGAAGGCGCTGTAGTGAAAGCGAGAACCTTTGGAGGACTCGAAGCAGTGCTCTACGAACTCATCAAACGGAAGATACCAATCAGTCATGCTGAAGTTGGACCTGTCAACAAGCGTGATATGCGCGAAGTCCTAACAACCAAAAACGATGAACATAAATTTCTAATCGCTCTCGCTGTTAAAGGGAATCCACAGGTAGAAAAGGAATTGAAAGATGCTGTTAAATCAAAAGATTCTCCTGATTTCCACTATGTTCAAGGCGATATTATCTATCAGATTATGGACCAAATCGACGAACTTACTGAAGTTATTCGAGAACAGGCCGCTGCTGCAAACATTGGGCCGGTGTTCAGACCTGCCCAGATTCGATACCTCAATATGTCCTTCAAGGACAAACCTGCAGTCTTTGGAATTCAAGTGCTGAAAGGGCAGATAAGAGTCGGGCAGGAACTCCTCCGAAATGATGGCTCGGGTCGAATCCTTGGAAAGATACACTCGATAGGTACCGAGGGGCAGAAAGTAGCCCATGAAGGAGAAAAAGTTCCAATTCAAGTGAATATTCGCTTCTCTCGTAGCAACATTACAAACGATGAAGAATTCTTTGGTAATGTGACAGAGAACGATTCAAAAAATATGAAGAAAGTCGCGCTGAGTGAATCTGAAAAAGATGCATTTGTTGAGATCATTCGA
>JAPKCL010000012.1 GCA_028822955.1 Candidatus Poseidoniaceae archaeon | reverse complement strand
GGTTCGGTTGAGGCCAAGTATGGAACAAAGGTTGTTTCATCGCCAAGGAGTTGCTATCAATGTGACCGTCTCACATGGTGATTTGAATTCAGTTCTGTTGACTGTTATTGATTCAGCCGGTTCATCAAACACGGCTTTTGATATGACAGCGGATGAATATATCGACTTCACAGTCGAACTTTCTGACCTGGATACGAATCCGATTGATCCGAGCATTTTGGTTTGGTATTTGACAAACCTCGATTCGGGTGAGTTTGAAATCATTACAGATTCTCTTATGGATACCAATATGCGATGGGATGCTTCTCTTGTCGGCAACTGGAGTATTTCAGCCTCTGCAGTTAACGATGCTGGGTACAATGTCAGTGACGCTGTAACGATGATTGTTCACCATGGTGAGGCCGTTCTCGTCTTTGCTGAACTTGACACTGCTGCACAGACTGCTGGTGGTGAAATTACCATGACTGTCACTGGACAAGACGCCGATGAAAACATATTTGCACAACTCGTTGAATGGTCCGAAAATGGAACCCGTGTAGAGAATATCTCTCATCAAGGTGATGGAACTTACATCTACACTGCAACTCTTGCCGGTCCGCACACCTTGGACTTCTCAGCCGGTAATGCAGAAAGTTTTGCAGAAATCTCTGTTGACCCACTGTATGTTGTTGACTCACTCACCATTGAACTCTCTTCAGAGTCAATCGACCAATTGGGTAATTTCACAGTTACCGTCAAGGCATTCGATCAATATCTCAATCCGATCCCTATACCTTCGAGTGCAAATGTCGATGCAACAGGGCGCGCAGAAGTATTGAATCAAGGCCAAGGTGTATGGAACATCGTCACGCTTGATGATGGACCTCAAACCGTTACAATCACAGCTGGAAAGGTTTCTGAAGAACGTACGATTGAAGTTACAGGCAATGTTGGTGGTTTCTTCAAGGCAGGAGGCGCTCTTTACTACGTTGGTGCAGTTCTCATCGCTATTGTGAGTCTTGTCATTATCGGTTTACTTGTTGCAACATTACGCGGTGGAGACTCTGACTACGATGATGAAGATGAAGATTACGACGATGATAATACTCCTTCAGGCCCTGCACCTGGTCCGAGTGGTCCTGCGCCAGGTACGGCGAGTGGTCCAAGTGGTCCCGCACCTGAGACGAAAACGGTCCCAGCCATTGCGCAAGTGAGTGAAGACACTTCTTGGCAAGTTGAGCACCGTGTTGATGATGACGGTACAGAATGGGCCCAAGATGAAAACGAAGTCTGGTATTACCGTCAAGAAGGTGAAACCGAATGGGACGAATGGACGGACTAATCTGTCATACCTTTGATAAATGTTGAAAGTCAATGTGATCTTATGCGAACCCTCAGCAATCTCCGAACATGTATGCTTAGCATACTTTGTATTGTATTGTTTACGTTCCATGGAGTTAACCCCGCGATAACCAATTCTTCTTTGGATGAAGCGCAACTTCTTGCTCGGGCTGGAGCACCCGTCCGAGTTGAAGTGATGGCTGAAATGACGTCACTTTCGGCGGATGAAGTTACAATGTTCACCGCCGAATTATATGATTCAGTCAATAATCTCGCAACCGGCGAGGTGTCATGGAGCTGTTCAAATGGCTCCATTTCTTCTGATGGAATGTTCTATCCATGGAGTTCTGGAACCATCACGATTGAAGCATCTCACAATGGCTTGGTTGGTTCACTGAATATTACAGTCACTTCCGGTGTTGGTCAATCTCTTGAGATTACAAGTTTGAATGCCCACACATTGGTTCCAGTTTCACTGTCCTCCAATCTGCTTGATGCGCGTAATAACCCCCAATTAGCACAGAATGTCGTATGGACTGTTGATGGAGTGTATGTTGGAGTCGGAACGCCGTCATGGACACCTCAGGACGTAGGAACGTACATTCTTCGTGCTCGTCTTCACCAGATGGAACACACTGCAACACTTGTCGTCACTGCGGGAAACCCGTATGAATTTGTCTTTGATGAAGGCTTACAAGTTCGAAGTGGACATTCTCTCTTCATTACTCCCCACTTGCTCGATATTAATGGCTTTGAAATGAATATTACCGAAGCAGGCAACCGTATCTGGACTGTTGAAAATGGAAGTATTATTCCCTCGGGTTGGTTCACAGGGTCTCATCCAGGATACTGGAACATAAGTGTATCAGCAGGAGAGATTACCGGCTTCGGTAAAATCCGAGTGGTACCAGCCGATGCAGCACTTTCACAAATCGTGGTTCTGTCCGAAGACCCAAAATTCACTGCTGGAACATCCTATGAACTTGCAGCAATGCGCACGGATTCACAAGGATATACTGGCACCATTACACCACCTTTAGCGAACTTCACTGTCACGAGTGGGGGATTGTCTTCGATGAATGATGCAGTCTATTGGACACCTGGTGCAATGGGTATGCATCAACTTCGAGTCGTCGATGATGGTGTTATTTCGACTCTTGATGTTGAAGTACTTCACGGTAAAGCAATCGGTACCTCTCTGCAACTTACTCCAGCGACCTTAGTCGCAGGAGAACAGAGTTCAGTGATATTCAACGCTATTGATGTAGTTGGTAATCAATGGATGGTAAATGGTTCCTTAACGATGGTCAACGGAAATAATTCTCAATTCATTGCATACAATGGGTATGCTACAATTACCCCACAACAAATGATGACATGGAGAGTTGAGGGTTCATGGTTCGACTTAACGACCGACACTCGCTTCGAATCAGTCTTTCAAATGCAGTCACAGCCTGGTCGTTTAGCCTTTATTCAACTCAATGGTGAAGGCGAGATTTTGCCATCTGATACTGCCTTATCACTTAACCCGCTCTTTTTTGATGGCTATTCTAATTCTCTTGAAGAAATTGGATTAAATTGGACCGTTGACGGCTCTGATGCAACAGTTGAGATTCTTCTTTCTGGCCTTCATTGGATTCCAACCGAGGTCGGCGGGCATGAAATAAGAGCGAATGCAGACGGTGTTTTCGCAACAATTCGTTTAACGGTCGTTACGGGGGAGGCTCGAAACTTGATTACCGATGTTGAGGACGGTTTGACAGTTCAAGCCGGAGTTGCGAGTGAACTGTTCATTCAATCCATTGATGCACATGGAAACCTGGCCCCTTCAACCAATGTAACAACGACGCTGGATACTCAATACGGAACATTACAAGCCTCATCGTCTGGAAATGGTTATTGGGATCTGGTTGGTCAAACTGCTGGCACCTATACGCTTCAACTCGTTCAAGACGGAGCAATTCACAATATCCAATTCATCGTTGAACCGGGTGATGCAGTAAGACTCGTGTCTTCAATTGAAGGCCAAAATATCGCTCAAGGGGACACGGTTCTTCTTCGGGCCCATGGCGTTGACATCTTTGATAACATTATTACGGTCGATGACAAAAACTCGACGGTAAAATGCACTTCAGGTTCGGCAGAGTATGTGACTTCAGGTACTTGGGAGTTGGATGTTTCGGCTTCGGGCAATGACCGTTCGTGTAACGTTATTTGGAATAAGCTAATCTCACAAAATTACTTTGACGTTGAAGCAGTTCTTCTTGGAGGAGCAGTCGGTTCGACCAATACTGCAATGGGTCTTGGAATCTTTTTGTTAACGCTCATTCTTGCTACTTTAGTGGTACTCGTTCGTCGAGCGAATCAACAAGATGAGGATTTGATTGAAGATGAGTTTGAAGATGAAGACGAGTATGAAATCGAGACTCAAAATGAATTTACAGAAGGAGAACTGCAAAACGATACTCTTTCCTCTACGCAGAATGAAACAGATGCATCAGGCTCAGGCATCTTAACAGATGAATTACGGGCCAGCCTTGCACAACAGGCGTCAGAAGTAGGTGTCATGCAAGCTGCCCCAGGAACAGAGCAAGGCTCAAGTGGCTGGTATGTCGATGTCAGCAGTGAAGTTCAATATTGGAATGTAGGTGCTGATGGTTCTTGGACTCGAGGCGAGTAGTGTGTCAGACTCAACTCCTCTCATAGATTCAGATGAATTGAAGCAAACATTGTGGCTGTTTCCAATTGTTATTTGCTGGCAAGGACATTCCTTTTTTTCGCTTTTTGTAAGCGAACTTGTCGTTCCATTACTGAACCTAAGTGTTCTGTTTCGGCCATTTATGAATTGATCAACCTTCTTCAAGGAACTCATTTTCAAACGTCGTGATGAACTCATCAATATCGATAACTCCATTTTCATCTCCATCTGATTTGTGGAATATATCACGGAATTCATCATTTGAATAATCGATGTCAAGGGCTTTGAGTGCGTTGATAAACTCTGGCAGAGTAAGGTGATTCTTTCGACCAAGGTCGGCAGCCTTGAACGCAGCAAGACGGAGTTTGTGTTCGGCCTCTGTTGGGTTGGAGAATTGTTTACGGAGGTCTTGGAAGGGTGTGGTACGGATTTGGCTGTGCTTTCTACCGTAGCCATAGTAGGTTATTGTTCCAAGTGCAATTGCCGCTCCTGCACCGATGAATGCTTTACTGCCCATGAGATAAATCAGAGCCGCACCAGCTAGAATTCCCCAGATTTGAATCCACGGGTAGAGGTGAGATTTGTATTCTGGCTTATACCATGTTTGCGCTTGAGGTGAGCGTCGAAGTACAATTACACAGGAATTAATCATTATGAATACCATGATTTTGAAACCTGAAGCCAATTTGGCAACATCCTTCACAGGCAAGTACTGTATGGCAAGAAGCATGGTCAATCCGGTAATAATAATCGGCCAATGAGGAGTTTCATATTTTGCGTTAACCGTTTCGAGAGATTGAGGGAGGAGGTTATCACGTGCCATGGCAAACAAGAATCGTGATGCTGCCAGAATACCAGCGAGCGCCATGGAAATCATCGTTAAAACTGCCAATGCTGCTGCAAGTGCACCGACTTTAGAACCAGCAATGACATTGACGAAATAATACACAGGGTCTTCGATTGGTTCACCTTGACTGGACTGGCCAGTCATGTACCACATATCCGGAAGCGCAGCCATCATCACATAGGTTACTACACAGTAGAGGATGGTGGCTATCGTCAAGGAGATCATGATTCCAAGAGGGAGATTACGACCAGGCTCCTTCACTTCACCACCGATGGCTGCAACTTTAGTGACCCCTGCGTAAGCCACGAACACGAATGCTGCAGTTTCTGCAATGGTCGTTAGCGACTGGTCAAATGCACCGTTACCACCGTTGATAGGGCGTGAGAAGTCGGTTTGTGGGTCAAAGAGCGCAACCACGCAGATAATTCCCAATAATAACATAGTAACGCAAAGAATTGGGGTTTGGATGGCTTTCACCTTTTTGACACCAAAGATGTTGATGACAGTGATGAGTACAAGGGTACCAATTGAAATCCACTGGAGATTGCTCTTCGTAAGTTCAAATTCGAAATAGGTAGTGAGTGCATACATATATGCTGAGAAACCAATCAAGGCGAAAGAAGCTTTGAGAAGAAAAGAGGCCCACAAACCAAGTCCGCTGATGGTTCCAAATAATGGCCCATATGTCCTTTCAAGGTAGACATATGACCCGCCACTCGAAGGCATAGCAGAAGCGAGCTCTGATTTAGAGAGCGCACCAGGAAGTACCACTGTAGCCGCAAGTAAGAATGCCAACCAGATACCTGGACCCATCATTTGGGCGGCGAAAGCAGGCATTACGAAAATACCTGAACCGAGCATTGAGGACAAGGATATAATGACGATACCGGAAAGTCCAATTGTTCGTTCAATCGTTTTTGTAATGTCATCCATTACTCCACGAACATCCCCTTGGATGAGTTTCCCTGCTGTGCCTTTCAAATCCATTCAATCACCGGAAAAGTACTCGTATTTCACTACTATTGGATGGTAAAACGGCGTATCATATAATTTTGTGGCGCATTTCCGATGCGAAGTCCCGAAAAGCGGAAAACTACTCTGCCTTCGAGGCTTTGGCGATGACCTTCATTTCGACAGCAATCGGTGTAGGGAGAGCACGAATAGCCAGTGTTGTTCGCGTCGGTCCAACTTGGCCGAGGGTTTGTGCCCAGACTTCATTGTAGCCTTGGAAATCTCGATCCATATCCACGAGGAAAGAAGTCACATCGAGTACATCATCAATTGTCCCTCCTGCTTCTTCAAGAATTCGTGTAATGTTGTCTACTACCGCTTGTGTTTGTGCTTTAATATCGTAATTGAGTGGTTTTCCGTCTGCATCGTGGATGGGTCCACCCGGTATTGCATTCGTTCCTGGTTGTCGTGGACCCACGCCTGAAAGGTAGAGTAAGTCCCCAACACGCCGAGCATGCGGATAGGCACCCACTGGTTTTGGTGCGGCAGCACTGTTGACAGAGTCTTTACTTTCAGTTGGGTCCCATAATGCAGGACCATTTTTTTGTGGTTCTTCTGAGATTGATTCCACATCTAAAGATTCGAAATCTTGATTCTCCTTTTTGTCACCATCCAATACATTTCGCTCACCTGCAAAATATTCGACGTCATCTTCATCGTATTCGATATCACCCGTACCCGACGGTGTCGGGTCTAGATGGACAACT
This sequence comes from Candidatus Poseidoniaceae archaeon, assembly GCA_028822955.1. Classification (GTDB taxonomy): domain Archaea; phylum Thermoplasmatota; class Poseidoniia; order Poseidoniales; family Poseidoniaceae; genus MGIIa-L1. The sequence continues at coordinate 18,589 of JAPKCL010000012.1, read as the reverse complement.
GCTCCACCAGCACCATGCAGTGCTTCATAGGCAAGTACTTTCCCAGTCAAGTTGTTTCTGTTTGAGTTCATTCCTGAAAGCCACCACATTGGTTTGAATGCTACGACTTTATTGACTCGGATTTGTCGATGTATTGTACGAGATAATTGGCCAACATCCTCGAGACGTCCTTCGCCCAATAATTCGAGTATTTTCCGATTCCATTCATCATCTTTGAGCGAATGTATTCGGTCATCCTTTGGCTCAATCGGTTTGGTGAACATTCTATTAGAAAGGGACATAGCTGTGATTGCGATTGCCTTTCTTCCGGTTGCTTTGACCACATCCATGCACGCCTTTGCCAGAACGGTAGTTTCAGCACGATTTGCATAGACGTTGGAAGATACGATGACTGCAGGGATGGCATTGTCGGGGTTCAAAAGTTTCAATGCAACCACAGAACCGACATCAATCGGGAATCCGTGGTAAGCAACTGTTCGACTTTTGAGGCCACGCTTTTCATTAGCTTTATTCCAATCGTGTGCAAACTTCTCATCGATGTTAAACGAATATGGAATCGAACCCAATTCGTGGAAATCATGGTCGACCATGACCCATTCTGGATTCGGGTCTGCAATGATTTGGTGCCCAATAATACTGGGCCAAGTGGTTGAATAGATGATCAGAAGGTCAGCCTCACTTTCCTTGATACGCTGCGCAGCATCATCATAGGCTTCGCGTAATCGTCCCCAACCTTCGTTTTGTTCAGGGGCTAACACCGTGTGGGGGTGAACAGGAACGATATACGAACCAATTAATTCTCCATCACTCATTCACTCGCCTCCTTATGGTTTCGAGTAGGCCATTCAACAATGGCATTTCCTGTGCCGATGATGGTTCCATAGCCATGAAGAATCCCTGGATAGGTTGGGACATCGAGGGTTGAAAGGAGCCATGAAAGCCCTCCTCCATCACTTTCTGCGATTGCTTGTTCAGTAAACTCGGGCATTTCATCGAGAATTCGTTGCGCTTGACCTGTTCGGAAATATTCAATCATGCGCATGTCCCACAAGTGCATTGCATGACTGGCAATGTGCTCTTTACTCATGTCTTCAGGTATTGCAGATTCTGTTGTAAAGTGGCGGTGTGAGAGTGAATTACTTGCAATAACAACGACTTTCTTCCCACTTGCAAGAATTGCTTCACGGGTAACACGTCCTAATTCAATCATCATTTCTTGCATTACTTCAACCGAATAGTAGTCACGAGAGCGATTACTCGAAATGACCACTAAGGGCTTATCCCAACTAGGATTAAACATGTGGCCAGTAGTAATTGCACCATAATCAACACGGAAATCTGGGTTTTTCATCATTGTGACAGCCAAGCCAGCATCAGCAGCGCGGTCGTGAATCTGTTGAGCGAGTTCGACGTCAATATCGAGGTCATAGTGGTAGCGGAACAAATTCGGAAACACGGGGTCGACAGAGAGATTCTTGAAATTTGGAAGTCCGAGGAAATGGGTTCCGACATATGTTTGCCAGTGTGGCGAAAGAAGAACAATCGCATCATAGTCGACTCCCGCAAGAGATTCGCGCAGACGTTCATATCCCCAACGCAACTGTTCCCAACCACCTTCGGCAATGGGTTCATTCTGTGGAGGATTCTCTGCATAGACCAAGTGAGGTGGGTGAGGGGCTAAACAACCTGCGACAATTTCACCCTTCGACATGAATCAACCGATGCATCGGGGGATTATATCGGCATCGGAGAATCTGTCTTCCCTGCAGTTCCTGCCCGAACCCTCAAACAAGTCCGCAACATGCGAGTGTCATGGACGAAGAAAAAACCGAGGTCGAGGTTAAAATCGAGGCACCTTTCCTCTCTCGAGCATTGGATTGGGAAACTGGTTTGAAGCATATCCTCGCTCCTGCCTTTCTTGGTGTTGCCCTCGGTGGAATCTGGCAAGCATTCGTCATGCCAAAGGTGGGTGAAATTAATTTGCCAAATCCGATTCATGGTGCCTTCTTCATCAGTATTCTTCTTTCACCATTGCTGTATCGTCTTCTTCTTGACGATGAACCTTCACGATGGAAAGAATACACACTTGGGCTATCGACTTTAGGACTCTTGTTTAGCATGCTTTGGCTTTCCGGATGGGGGGCGGTTTTCTGTGGAGGTTATGGCGCTTTATTGGTCTGGGTTTGGGTCAGTACCGATTGGGGGCGTTACCATTTACCACCGTTCCGATATGGCCTCTGGCATGCCTTTGGAATTGATCTTGGTGCCTTTGCCGGCAGCGTGTTGGTCTTCACACAATTGTAATCAAGAAGTATAACTTTCTTCATCGCTTGGGAAATCCCCTGAACGAACATCCTGACAGTAGTTCTTGATTGCGCCGTCGATTTCTTCAGCTAAATTGAGATAACGTCGAAGGAAGCGAGGAGAGAAATCCATAGTAATTCCGAGTAAATCATGCAAGACCAATACTTGACCGTCACAATCAGGTCCTGCACCAATACCGATGGTTGGAATAGTGAGCGCTTGACTCACTTTCAATGCCAATTCTCGTGGTATCTTTTCGAGAACGATGGCAAAGCAACCTGCTTTCTCCAGCAATTTTGCGTCCTCGATCAACTTTTCAGCCTCGTCGTCTTCTTTGGCTCGTACCGTGTAGGTTCCAAACTTGTAAATCGATTGAGGCGTTAGTCCTAAGTGACCCATGACCGGGATTCCAGCAGTGAGGATACGTTCAACTGATGGAAGAATTTCAGCACCACCTTCGAGTTTCACTGCATGTCCTTCCGATTCTTTCATGATTCGAATTGCAGATTCCAGCGCAATTGCAGAATTACCTTGATAGGTTCCAAACGGCATATCGACCACAATCAATGCTCGGTCAACAGCCCGTTGTACACATTGTGCATGGTAAATCATATGCTCAAGCGTAATTGGAACAGTGGTAACTTGTCCAGCCATCACATTCGATGCAGAATCTCCAACTAAAATCACGTCGACTCCAGCTTGGTCAACGAGTTTAGCCAGTGAATAATCATATGCCGTTAACATGGTGATTTTTTCACCCGCTTGCTTCATCCCTTGGAGGGTATGCGTGGTGATTTTCCGCGCTTCGCTGTGAACTGACATGGTTGTGCGACGGTCATGTTTGTTTTGAAACCCTCGCCGAAGAATCCTATTCTTCCTCTTCGACCATTGAGACGTGGTGAACGAGTTCTTCTACGGCTTCTTCAATCGTATCACATGCAAGCATTTGTTGCTTTGCTTCCAATTCACTCAGGACCAATGCAGCGACTGTATAGGCTGAATAGGGGCCCTCATTGATAGAATCACCAACCCGTTCATTAATCCATTGTTGCAGAACATCTTCCTCGATTCGAAGGAGAGTCCCTATACGTGTCAGTACATGATTCAAGATGTCTTTGAGAATCTCTTGCAATTCAATTGAAGTTGTTTCATCGTGGGCATGATATTCAACTTCACCACTGATGTAGAGTTTTGAATGACCGACATCCTCCGGAATTAATTCGAGGAGTGTCTGCAAGTCGGGGAACAGACCATCTTCTTCGATTTCAGATTCAAACATTGGGTGGTTCATAGGTGGTAATGCCGGAGCGATTACTTTTCGAACCGTAAACTTTCGACGTCCTACGATTTGAATAAAGTGATTGCTGCCCTTCGTCTCGTGATGCAATATTTCGACTTCACATCCATGTTGTCGAGGCCCATCCCAAGAATTGATTGGTTCAAAAGGGTCATTCATCACCAAGCCAAAATTCTTCTCATCCAGCAAGCAATCATCCAGCATTTGCCTGTAACGCGGCTCAAAAATGCGTAATTCTTGGACTTCACCAGGCATTAAGACCATGGGTAATACAAACAAGGGTAATGCTTCCATGCTTCAAAATCACCCCTCTTACTTTTGAAGATATGTTTGTCAAACCGTCTCTTGATTTTTAACGCAAATATTTGTCATCTCGGAAAAGAACTCGAGGGACCACTGTCCTCCTTCTCGACCGACACCGGAATTCTTTACTCCACCGAAGGGAGTACGTAAATCTCTGTGAAGCCAAGTGTTGATCCAGATTATTCCCGAATCAATTTTTTCCGAAAACGCTCGACCGCGCTCTAAGTCATTGGTCCATACTGAACCTGCAAGACCGTATTCTGAAGCATTGACCATCTCCAGCGCTTCTGTTTCAGTTGTGAATGTATGCAAGGTCACCATCGGCCCAAATATTTCTTCAGTCGCACATCGAGATGTATGGGGTAGATTTCCGACAACGGTCGGTCGCAAAAAGGCACCAATGCCTTGCGGTCCAGTGAATCCAGTCATCTCACGAGTCCCACCGGTCAACAATGTGCCGCCTTCTTCGATGGCCAATTCAATATACGATTCGACTTTCAAAAGATGTTCAGGTGAGATGACCGAGCCCATCATCGTGTCCTCATCCATAGGGTCGCCAATTTGAATGGAATTGACTTTTTCGACAAATTTGTGCGTGAATTGCTCTGCAATACTTTCATCAATAAATATTCGAGAACCACAGAGACACACTTGCCCCGAGTTAGTAAATGCTGCACGAACTGCGCCCTCGACAGCATTCTCAAGTTCAGCATCTTTCAAGATGATTGTCGCATTTTTACCACCTAATTCAAGTGACAATTTCTTGAACATAGGGGCTGCAGTACGTGCAACTATTCTTCCAGTTTCAGTACCTCCAGTGAATGAAATCGCCTTGATTTTGGGATGTTCAAGAATGGCTTGTCCAACTTCGGGACCTAATCCGTGGACGAGATTGAACACACCTTTTGGCAATCCAAGTTCGAGAAAAGTTTCAGCCAAAAGGTGAGCAGTGAGGGGGGTGATTTCACTTGGTTTGGCAATGATTGTATTGCCCATGAGGAGTGCAGGGGCAACTTTCCAAGTCAACAGGTAAAGTGGAAGATTCCAAGGTGTAATCAAACCAACCGTTCCAACGGGTGAGCGATGAACGTAATTCATTGCATCTTCCATTTCGAATGTCATTTCAGTCTGTTGTCGGCCAAATGAAGCGAAAAACCGAAAATTACTCACTGACCGTGCAGCATCGACTTTTCGGGCTAATGCAATTGGTTTACCCGTATCTATTGACTCTGTTCGGGCAATATGTTCCGTTTTTTCCTCAAGAGCGTCAGCGATTCGGTCCAACCAAACTGCTCGTTGTTCCAATGTCAAGGCTGTCCAAGCAGGTTGTGCAGATTGAGCTGCTGATACGGCGAGTTCAACATCCGCAGATTGTGAACGAGGGATTGTTGCAATACATTGTGCAGTTGCAGGGTTGAAGTCATCAAGGGATTCGCCATCAATGGCTTGTGTAAATGATCCATCGATGAAATTCTGGATGTCAAGCATGTTCACACCTCGACATCATACAACCAACGGTCTTGGTCAGGGTCCCATTCATCCCATGTGGGTAATGTTTCAAGTTGAGGCAAATAATGTTCAGGAACGATGCCGGGGACAATGAATGCTTTTTGTCGGTGTAATGGATAGGGGTTTCGCAAGTCTATACCCAAGACGCCTAAGACGGCACGAGCAACATACCACATGGCTTGTGAATTCCATCCGTGTGCTATTTTGACAACAATTCCCAATCCTTTTGGATAATCTGGGTGTTCTATTGCAAGCCCCAAAAGTCCGTCTGCCCCTTCTTTAGCGATGACTTTGCCACCACCGGCCTTGAGTACGGTCGAATCAAGTCGATTGAAACCACCAACCAGGTCTGGGCTTCGAACCATTGCTTCCCAAATCCAATCGTTGTCCTTATCTCGAACTAAACCTGCATAAATTTGCGCGAGTTCTGCAACCGTATTGGAAACCGTAGGGAGCCCACATCCATCTTTTGCAATCCGCAATGGTTTCCAGTCTTCACCAAGATAGGTTCGTAATTCGACCATGTATGCATCGAATACTTCGTGAGTCGGCAAGGTATATCCAGCCCGATTCCAACCCTTCTTCCTGCATCCATGAAGAATTGCTGCGTGTTCTCCAGAGCAAGTATGGAACCAACGTCGAGGACGGCGGACTTGACGTCCAAATTGAATCAGGGGGACATCCAAAGGCGTCAGCATGAGTGGCCATTCTTCTTCGGAAAGAAGAGATTGAGCAGCAGCGACGTGTTCTGTATCACCGTTGTGCGATGCAACAGCAATTGCTTTTTGTTCCCAAGACGTATCTTTCAATTCTTCAGTAAATGCCTTGAGCATAAATGGCTTCATCATTGAGCGACCATAACACAACACGTTCCCACCAAAGGAATGAATCACTTCATCACCATGTGACCATGCGATTGCGCCGTGAATAGTCGTTTCCGATACACCGTTTCTGCGATAATCAACCAATGGTTCCCATGCCACTTCACGGCCAGTAGGGATCCCTTCGACTTTTTCACCGAGTGGTGAATCTGGAAACAAGGAACTTCCTGGCTTTCCTGGTTCAACTGCGGAAGGAGTGTCGTGTTGAATCGCCATAGGTTCACCTCGATTCTAGTAGTTCTTCGACTCGAGGCACAACGTGCTTCATGTAAGCAGTCATATCTCTACAAACTCGGTCAGAGTCGTGATTAAAGAAATCAAACCAAGCCATAATTCGGTCCTCAGGATGGAATCGTTCTAGAATTTGTTGGGTTACCTCTTCGATGTTCCCAATTAAGGCATTTTGGGCAGCATTTTCAACTTTCGACGGGTCAATAGTTCCTTCCAATGCATTCCAGTAGGCTCCAAGGGCTGCCTCTGCTTCTTTCTTTGCAGATTCACTTTGCTGTTCAGGAGATAACCCTTCTTCTGCATTGAGGAATACGAAGGAAGTGCGAGGCATATCACTTCGCTTCCATGCCCCACCTGCTGGATGGAATGCTTCACGCATACGGTCATGCGTAGCGTCAATAACTTCAGGTTTTGTTATTGATAAATTGAATACTTTGACCGGTAAGATCGTGTTGAGAAACACCTGTGCCTTTGGGTCATGAGTACCTGCAACCATCACTAATAATTCACGACGGAAATGTTGAGGAATTATTTTCAAATCTTCAAACACATAGCGCTTAGGGATTTCAATTTCATCAGGGGCAGATTCTAAGTTTTCAAATTCAATGGCAGCATGTTGAACCTTTTCCCAATCTTCATCGCTTCGGAAATTATTACGCCGAAGAACGGTTGAGTGCGTCATTTCTGAATTGACAACATCTCCACGTAAAAGTCGCAAAAAGATGTCTCCTGCTTCCATGAAAACCTGGCCACGGAGTGCAGGCCAAGCAGCCTCTTCAATGGAATTCCGAGGGACGATTCCGTATGGGCGTGCCATGAATTCAAATCGTCCTGCAGAAAAACCAACATGGAGTTTGCGCTTTTCATTCGGGTTGAGTCCGTGCAGTTGAAGCGTATTTGCAATTCGTTCGGCTTGGGCAATTGGGCCACCTGATGCCAATATGGAGACGACTGCACTTCCAATTTCAATGGATTGTGTTCTTCGAAATGATTCCATCGCCAATTGCGGAAAATCAGTACAAAGTCCAACTTCACCCACCCAATGCGGGACAACAGGTTTCGAATTTGATTTTTGGATTTCTGTGGATAAATGGGCTTGTGCAATCCATCCAACGCCGAAACCAAGTGCGTCTGCACACTCCAGTTGTTGGAAATAATTAGCAAACATATCTTGCTCGCTAGGAATCAAACCCGTTGAGTCCGGAGTTTGACTGATTGAGAAGAATATGTCATGCTCCATGGGTGGCACCAATCCTTCCAGTTGAAACCACATCATAACGAGTGTGGCTCATTGGGATGGTCACTTGTTTGATTTTTGCTTTACATTGGTCGTGTTGAAATCAGCGAGGTCTTCGATACGTTGACGAACTGCCAATGGGGTCGGTAAGCCTACATTGAGGAAGGAGTGAAGGCAATCTGAAAGCTGTAACATTGCCGTTTCGTAATCTTCTGCGATTTCAGCTATATCTGCAAGCCCCCACCGTGCCACGAGTTGTCCAGATAAGTCTTCAAGTTCGACTGAAAGATTGAGTGATTGTTCATACAGTTCCTTAGCAGCAACAAAATTTCCAATCGTTGCTTGGGTATGGGCTAAATCGGCAAGAGCCTCAATTTGTGCTTCCTCGTCTTTCATCTGCATGGCGAGTTCAACACGACGGGTGCCGTGAACTAATGCATTATCATGGTCGTTTAATTTCTTTGAACAGGTTTCGAGAACAGCAAGGCCATATGCAATCCCATTCAAATCCTCGATACTTTCTCGAAGCCTGAGTGAACGAGTAGCAAAGGTTTGAGCTTCTCCATATTCATCATTGCTCATATGCATTAACGCGATATGATGTGATACCGCAGCGGCTAACGGAGCGCCACCTTCCATCACTTCTGACTTAGCGCCTAATTCTGCAAAAGCATCGATACTCTTTCCAGTGTGTTTGAAACCTTCAAAATTTGCCCAGCCACGTTCGAGTTCGTCTGTTGAATTGTCTTGTGCGTGTTTGAGTAAGCGTTCAGCCAGTTCAAGGTCTTCTAACTCGATTGCTAACGGCATCAATCGTAGTGCAAGTGCTGTGTTGATGTCATCCATCGCACCTCCAGCAGTAAGCATGTCGAGAATTCGACGGGCTTGTTCAGCATCCACTTCTCCGCTCATATCTGTGCGCTACCCCTTCGCGTCAAGAACCTATGTGTTTACCTTCCTCAAAGTTAAAATTTGATAACCCGAAGTGTATACCACAGATTATGGGAGACTATAATGGATATTTGCAAGGTTTGAGTCTTGCAGCAATTCTTGTTCTCGCCCCCATTGCACTACAATCACTTCTAACCGACGACGCTGATGTTGTTTTTGTGTTCATACCGGGTGAAGACGAAACCACCACGATATATATCGAAAACAATACTTCGAGTGATAATGCTCGGGCTCCAGAATTAAACCGTAGCGAAGTGGCTCGTATTGCAACTTTCAACATCAAAGTATTCGGTGAAACTAAAATGGGCAAGCCATTAATTATCGATATTCTTGTAGACACAGTTCTACAGTATGATTTAGTTGCGGTTCAAGAGATAAAAGACATGGACCAGACCGTGCCTTATGATTTCCTTGATGCACTCAACAACAAATCGTATTCTACGTGGGATATGGTGCTCAGCCCCCGCAGCGGATTACAAGACGATGACCAATCTTCTCAAGAGCAGTATGCCTTTTACTACAATACCTCTGTTTTCCGTTCAATGGATAACGGAACTCTACACAACGACAGCGTTGATGATTCATTCCAGAGAGAACCTTTCATTGCTCAATTTGAAGTTCTCAACCAAAATGGAACAGGTACAGGTTTTGATTTGAGTCTTGTAACGATTCACACCAAACCTGCAGCCGCTTTGAGTGAAATAAATGCCTTGCCGCATGTCGTGGACACATATCTCGAACAGCATCCAAATGAATCTGAAATCGTGATCCTTGGTGATTTTAATGCAGCCTGCTCCTATGTCTCCTCGAATGAATTATCCAATTCACCCTTGGCCCATTCAAATTACACATGGCTCATTGAGAACAACGTCGATACAACGGTTTCCGACAGTTATTGTGCGTACGACCGAATCGTTACCAATGGCGACCTTGATGGTCGCTTAGTTGGTACTTGGGGCGTTGACACTTCCTTTTCAGACAGCAATGTTTCCGACCATTACCCAGTTTGGTTTGACATCAAGAAGTAATCAGATACTTCGCAAACGACCACCATCGACGGCAAGACTTACGCCTCGAATCCCACTTGAAGCAGGGAGTGAAAGGAAGGTAATTGCCGACGCTGTTTCCAATGGTTCTATCAGTCGTTCAATAGGAACTTGACTCATCCATCCATGATGTACTTCTTCGAGGCTTTTGCCAGTTCGCTGATTGATTGAAGAAGCCAAAGAACCCAATCTTTCGGTATTGGTAAAACCAGGTAGGACATTGTTTATGGTAATACAGGGTGCGAGTTCACGAGACAAACTCTTGGCCCAAGATGCCATGGCTCCTCGAAGGGTGTTGGAAAGACCAATGTTTGGAATTGGTTCCTTGACCGAGGTGGAGATGATTTGGATAATACGGCCATAGCCTTCTGATTCCATCGAAGGAACGAGTAATTGCGTGAGGGTATGGGCGGCGTGGAGATGTCGCTTGAAAGGAGCTTCAAAATCTTCGATTGAGTTGCCGAGCAAGGGTCCTCCAGGTGGTCCGCCTGCATTGTTGATGAGAACGTGAACAGGTCCACGCTCTTGAAGCAATGCAGTGATTGCCGGTTCAAGTCCTGATGTGTCTTCAAGGTCGAGTACAAGTGACGCATGTTCGCCCTTTCCAAGTACGGTCAACTCTTCGCAAAGCGTTGACAAAGCCTCTCCGTTTCGTGCACAAACAGTAACATTTGCACCTGCCTTAGCCAGCATTTTTGCTGTAGCAGCACCAATTCCTTTACTTGCTCCACATACCAATGCATGCTTGCCAGCCAGAGCGCTGGTCGAGTACGGATAGTCACTACCGAGGAGGTCCATGTGTGGGGCAGAAGGTACTCCTCAAAGGGTCTTCCGTTCTTCAAAGCCATTGTAGAATCGAATCTAATTCAACCAGCCAATCATCGGAAGCAACATCGATAATCGAGTAATGGTCTCCAGGCAGCCATAATTTCTGCACATCAATACCTTTTGCAGACATGATGTCAGCATAGGTTTCCGATTGCTCTTTTGGGACATCTGTATCTCTTTCACCATGTACGAGCAGCACCGGTACGATAGGAGGATGTTCGATTGGGTTTAATCGATCCCACAAGGTTCGGTTCTCTTCAGGACTGCATCCAATCCATCGACGCACAGCATCTCCTTCATCCGAAAGTTTTGCCGAATCAGCACCGATTAAATCGGTAATTGGGGCTTGGGCGATGACCAACCAAGGTTTTCTCTCAGCAGTTGCTGCCAATAACAGTGCGAGTTGACCACCTGCTGAATGACCCATGACCATCGAGCGCGTGATGTCAATCCCTGGTAAAAGTGCAAGTTGGCCCCAGGCGCGCAAGACATCTGAAAGTGTATCCATCCAAACGCCCTCTTCGCCATCGCTCCAACCTTTAAATTCGATATTCCAAGTAGCAACACCTGCTTCAGCCAGATCTTGGGCAATGGGTTTCATGAGTTCACTGGTCCATGAGCTCTTCCAAAAACCACCATGAATGAGCATGACGCATGGAAGACCTGCACCGTTCTGATACGGTGATGGGTCATCAGGCATATACAAGTCTGCATATTGCCATTCTTCAGCTCCCCATTGCATCCGGTTGACTGCCATAATCAAATGGTATAGCACACCATCTATCACCCTTGCTCCTTCTTTGGTGAATACAAGAATTGAAGAACTGATGCTCCATGAGCAATTCATGGGCAATCCATTAGATATTGAATTTGAAGATATGAACGGCGAACATACGACTCTACGTGCACTTGGCGATTCAAGTAACGAACAATGGATTGTTGTGAATGTCGCAAGTGCTTGCGGATTTACGAAACAATATACGCAATTGCAAGAAGCTTCAGTTTTGAATGGAGTCACCGTTGTTGGATTCCCTTGTAATCAATTTGGTGCCCAAGAGCCTGGGACCAACCAAGAGATTTGCGACTTCACCTCTGCACAATACGATGTCACTTTTCCATTGATGGCGAAACTCGAAGTAAAAGGAGAGAATCAACATCCACTCTTTACCGAACTCAGTCAATCGACAGGTTCAGATGAACACACGGGAGATATTCGCTGGAACTTTGAAAAGTTCCTTGTTTCCAAAGATGGTTCAGTTTCTCGCTTTTCATCGCGAGACTTGCCATCAGATATGCTGTGAAGTTCCAACGCCTTCAAAGGCGTTCGGTCGGAAAACCCATCGTTCTTCATTGGCATCTTTGTAGTAGTTCTTGACCAATGGTTCGTTTGACATTTTTTCGTGGAACGCTATGAGTGATGGATAATTAGCCAGCATACCCGCAGTTATTCCATCGAATTGTCCAGAGAACAGCATGAAGGTGTCGATGAAGCCTTTGACATCTGCAATACTCATCGATTCCGTGTTTGCCAACCAACCGGTTGTGGATTGTTCAAAAACCTCGGAGATGGCCTTCATTGCAAGGTCCATTTTCCCACCCTCTACAAACAATGCTTCGCGTGCAGCAATCTTTTCATCAAGGTCTTCTATTGAAAAAGTTGGGGTGAAGGCGGTTCTCCATCCGTTGATGACTTCAACAAGTTCGTCAACTTTGGCTCGAGTGTAGAGGTCTTTAGGTTCAAGTCCGGCCAAGGCGCCAGTGTAACGGAGCAGTGCATTGGATTCAGCAATCGTACCTTCAGGGGTGCGGATGATTGGCAAAAAGCCCCAAGGTAATTCTCCTTTGTTTTTGAGTTCAAGGTATCCATTCCAATCGACAATGGTATTCTTCCATTCAAGTCCAGACATTCCAAGACAGAATCGAGATACTTCAGCAAAACCAGGCGTGTCAAAATAAATAACTTCATGCATATCTTTGACGCAAATCTCGGCCTATATGAAACTTGACCAGAACTCACGGGCTAACTCGGCGACGGTCTCGAGGGAAGAGGACCGTTTCACGAACATTCTTCGAACCGGTGAGTTTCATTAGGATTCTTTCGACACCAAGTCCCCAACCTGCATGAGGTGGTACGCCATGACGGAAACCAGCCACGTAGAATTCAAATTCTTCTGGATCCAAATCCATTGCTTTGAGGTTTTCAATCAAGACATCAATTCTGTGTTCACGTTGTCCGCCAGAGGTTAATTCATCTCTACCAAAGTTGAGGTCAAATCCTCTACTGAGTTGTCGGCCAGTGCTTCCATCTTCGCCTTCGACCTGGTGGATGTAGAATGGTTTGAGTTCCATTGGCCAGCGTGGTAGGAAGTAGAATTGTGGGAGGTCTTCAGCCAAGAGGTCTGAGTTTTCTGCATCGATGTCGGCGCCCCATTCAATGGTTCCACCTTTGCGTTGAATTGTAGCAATAGCATCGCAATATGACAATCGTGGGAACGGCAATTCAGGTACAATAACTTCGATGGGTTCCTCATCTTGTGTGGCTCTAAAAGCATTGATTGTATTGATGTGCTTCTTGGATTCCGGGTCTTCAGCAACTGATTTCCACATGTGGTGAATCATACGTTCAAGTACGCCCATGACGTCTTCATCGTTTGCCCAAGAACATTCAATATCAAAAGAGATAAATTCATTCAAGTGTCGGTATGTGTCGTGCTTTTCAGCTCGGAAAGCAGGCCCGATTTCGAAGACACGCTCAAGTCCTCCTGACATACACAATTGCTTGTAAAGTTGTGGAGATTGGTTCAAGAAAGCAGGTGTGTCAAAATACATCATTGGAAACAAGTCAGTTCCACCTTCGGTCGCTGTTGCGACAATCTTTGGTGTATGAGTTTCAAAGAATCCTTCATTGATCAAAGCTTCTCGGCCGTATTGCAAAATCTTTCCTCGTAGGTGAAACATAGCATTGACATGTGAACGACGCAAGTCGAGGAATCGGTTGTCAAGTCGTGTGTCAAGTGCGACGTGGACAGTGTCGGTGACACCAAGTGGGAGAGGAGCAACAGCCCGCGCAATCAAATTCACTGAGGTTGCGATGACTTCGTAGGCAGGAGGAGGGACAGGCTCGCCTTCCTTGGCCTTTGGAGGTCTCTTTTCCGAAACGGTTCCAGTAAACTGAAGTGTAGATTCACGGGTCATTCGTTGAACCAGATCTAAGGCTTCATCGCCAACATTGTCACCTTTCAAGAATATTTGTGTGATTCCAGTTCCGTCTCGAAGGTCAACAAAACAGATTGCACCCTTTCCTCTGTTTGCTTCCATGAATCCAGAAACGGTAACTTCTTGGCCAATTAAATCAGCACCATTCTCTTGAATTTCGCCCAGTGTGTGCGTGCGGTATGCAGTCGGTACCCAAGTGCTCATGATTGGGGGGGGACAGGCTGAGAACATCAAGCATTCGTTTGAACGGCTCGATTTTCAATCACCTTATTGGGCTATTTTTCCACTTTTTATTCCTTATGAGACTTATTGGGTCTTGAAATAAGCGGTTTATTCATATAGGCGGGGATTGGCGCCAAAGTCATGACTGGTGACCTGTTCTCATCCGAATCCGTAACCCGCGGCCATCCTGACAAATTGTGTGATACGATTTCCGACGCTATTGTCGATGCTTGTCTTGCTGTCGATTCCAATGCACGTGTTGCGGTAGAAACATGCGTGAAAGGCAAAGAAGACATGGGACTCATTGTCCTTGCAGGTGAAGTTTCTTTGAGTGGTACTCCACCTGACTATGAAGCAGTAGCACGCGAAGCAGCAGCAGGAGTTGGCTATACGTCACATTCAATCGGAATGGACGCAACATCGTCAAAATACACAGAAGTTCAAGTCCACATCACCACCCAATCATCGTACATTGCTCAAGGCGTTAACAAAGATATGCTGTCGCAAGGTGCAGGAGATCAAGGTCTCATGTTTGGCTATGCTTGCACTGAAACTGAAGCATACTCCGAACTGGAAGGTCGGTTTTTCCCTCTCGCAGCAGCCCTTTCGCAACGCCTTACTCGCCGACTAACCAAAGTTCGTGAACAAGGAATTTTGCCTTGGGCTCGCCCCGACGGAAAGTCGCAAGTAACTGTGGAGTATGATGAGGACGGTAACGTTTCAAATGTTCACACCGTCATTATCGCTATTCAACACGATAAGGACCTCAAAGACCAATTCAACGGCTCTGAAAAAGAAGAACTCGCATACGTCAATCAACAAATTAAGGAACATGTGGTTGAATATGTGATCCCAGCAGGTTTGCGTAAAGGTGACTACACACTTGTTGTCAATGGAACCGGACGATTTGCCGACCCTGGAGGTCCCTATGCTGATGCTGGATTAACTGGACGAAAAATCATTGTTGATACCTATGGCGGAATGGGTCGTCACGGTGGTGGAGCATTCTCTGGAAAAGACCCTTCGAAGGTCGACCGTTCAGCAGCCTATGCTTCACGCTGGGCTGCAAAGCATGTCGTTGCTGCGGGTCTTGCCAGTCGCTGTGAAATTCAATTAGCTTACGTGATTGGTATTGCTCAGCCCGTGAGTGTTCGAGTTGAAACATTTGGAACTTCAGAACTTTCTGACCGTGTAATAGCAGAACGTGTGAAATCGACTTTTGACTTCCGCCCGGGTGCAATTGCACGTGACTTGAATTTGCTTAAGCCCATTTACTCCGTTACCGCTTCTGGCGGTCACTTTGGTCGAACTCCAGGTGAAAACGGAACTTTCCCATGGGAACGAATCGAACAAGAACGAATTGCTTCGCTACTTAACTGAGCGAGAGCCTTCCCAACGGCTCTTAGGGCCGATTCACTCAAGTGGTATGCACGGGTGGCTTGACTTGGTCTTATGTCGTCTCGTCCAGTTCGTGCCGTCGCCTTTGTTCTCGTATTGTTGTTTGCAAGCATGTCTCCTTTGGCGTTTCAAGCCAGTGCACATCAAAGCATACTTTTGTCCGCAGACACGACTCATGTCGTGCTCATGGGCGGGGATTCCGGCAATGTCACTTTGAATATCGAAAACAATGCATCATCTATTGAAACATTTAATATTTCAATCGATGTGACCGGTTTGTCATCAGTCTGGAGTATTATTGCGAGCGAAGAAACGGTCGAAAATGTGTTCCCAACCTGGTCGAAAAATACAACAATCATTGTACGACTTGTTGAAGGCGCAGTGCCTTCAGACAGTGGTTCGTTTGACATCATCGTGACAGAACCTGATCAGAATATCAGCAGTTCCATCACCATCTATGTTTCAGTTGCCCCATCCTACCACTCTTCACTCGACCTTTCACCAATGGGTGGTGCACTCACTTCCATGGATTCGGGAACGAATGGCACGTTTTCAATCAACGTCGAAAATTTAGGTTCTGTTCAAGATACCCTTCTTTTAGATGTTGAATATGAACCTGATTTGGCCTCATGGTGGGCCAATTATACCAACGGTTCAAGCAATACAAGTGGGAATAATTCGGGCAACAATTCCGGTAATAACAGCGGCAATAACTCCGGTAACAGCACTGGGAATGGAACTGGAAACGGGACTGGTAACGGCACTGGGAACTCTTCCAGCACTTTGATTGTCAATAATACATTGATGTATGGTAACAGCTATACTTCGTTTAATTCGCTGCACACACTTCTTGAGAATGTTGGTGTTCAGAATGCAGATGCTATTACCGGTGGCGGAAAGAAATTGTCAGCCCACTGGGATGAAGTAAACACCTCCGGACATGTATCCAATACGACTTTGCGTACCACCTTTGACTGGGACTATGTGGTCCTTCAAGACCAAAGCCAAGTCCCTGGTTTCCCTCGTACCAACAGCGAATGGCTGGCAAGTATGAATGGAGCAGTTGGATTATCAGGTGCAATAGAAGATGAAGGTGCAGAATCGGTCCTCCTGATGACATGGGGTCGACGAAATGGTGATGCTACAAATCCAGCTCTCTACAGTAATTTCACAGTCATGCAAGAACGTTTAGAAGCGGGTTATATCGATTATCGTGACAATATGACTGCAGATGGAAATACTGTTTGGATTGCCCCCGTTGGCCTTGCTTTTGCTCTCATCCATGACAGCGTTGAAGCATCCGGAACAAATCCAGCCCTCTCTGGAAATACATTCTACGATCTCTATAACGCCGATGGCAGTCATCCTTCCTTGGCAGGAAGTTATCTCGCTGCATGTGTTTTGTATGCAACCATGACTGGTGATTCACCGGTTGGTTCAAACGATACAGTCTCACTCAACAACACTCTCAAACTTGAGTTACAACAGGCCGCTGCTGCAACGGTATTCAACGAAACCTCACACCTGTCGTATCCTTGGGAATCGACCGTCTCCACAACCAGTATGTCGATGCAATCCTCAAAAGGATTGGGTGGCGGTATTCCTGCTGGATGGAATGTCCAATGGGCCGATGATGAATTTGCAAACATGCCTGCAGGCTCATCCCAATCTGCCAGTTTGCATGTCAGTGTCCCAAGCAACGCTGCTCCTGACTTTTACGGATTTAGATTGTTTAGTGCTTCAACTGGAGGCAATGTGTCATCTTCAACCATGCTTGTCGTTCATGTTGATGAAGAGCACAACTTGAGCATATCTTTCCTTGAACAAAGTGCTTTCTTTAT
The DNA here is from genome assembly GCA_028822955.1 of Candidatus Poseidoniaceae archaeon. Lineage (GTDB taxonomy): Archaea > Thermoplasmatota > Poseidoniia > Poseidoniales > Poseidoniaceae > MGIIa-L1. Next base: position 1,325 of record JAPKCL010000012.1, on the reverse strand, counting down.
TCCAGGTCAATCAACCATCACATCACTCCAGGTCACGAATTCTGGAAACGCCGTAGTGGATTATGACTGGTCACTTGATGTCCTCAGTGGGCCTTGTACTGCTGCTTTAGTGATGTCAACATCTTCTTCCTTTGCTCCCGATGACGTCCTTGATTTGGAATTTCAACTCGCTGTCCACAGCGAAGCCACAAAATCGAATGTTTGTGTCCTACAACTGAATGGCATTGGGACTTCATTTACTGAACAGCATTCTATCGTGCCGTTCGATTTCACCATTGATGTCGATGAACTTGTGTCGTATACCTTACTTGCGCCTCTTGGAGAACTCCAAATCACTCCAGGTTCTCCGGTTTCGTACGAGATGCGGGTTCAAAATAATGGCAGTGAAACCGTGACATTCTATCTTGATCTTAACTCGAGCAGTGGTTTGAGCACTTCACTTCTCTCCTCTTCAAGCGTCACTGTATTGGCTGGAGAGGCCGGAATCTGGTCGCTCTCAACAGATGCAGATGCTGGACAATCAGGAATCATGTCTCAACTCTTTTCGGTATCATATGGTGGAGATTCAGTGTCTTCATCCGTTGATTTCGAAGTACTTGGAGTCAGCGATGCATCTCTTTCTGGGCCTTTGGATGGTCGAATCCTCGTCCGTCCTGGTGAAACGGTTTTGACCTCTTTCACATTAGAAAATACAGGGACTTCAGACATTTCTTTGGTTGCGAGTCTTCTTGGTCTACCGGTTGAAGCCGAAGCAACGTTGAGCCATCCTTCAGTCACTCTTGGCGTTGGTGAGAGCGTTGTGGTCAATATTTCATTGACCATTGCGACTTCATCATCAGCGGGAACTCACGACATCACCTTTGCCTACGGAAGTTCTGATGTTTCGGTTGAACTCTCACTTTCATTACAAATCCAAGAACGTATTGCTTTGCTCATGAGTTCGACAGGAAGTCGTATTGTTGCAGGGCCAAGTTCAAGTGCAGTGTATTCATTTGAAGTGACCAACCTTGGGACGAATTCTGATACCCTCCATCTTAGCCTTCTTGACAACGGGGCATCGACTTGGTTTGATTTTGAACTGTCGGCAACATCTCTTCTTCTTACCTCAGGGCAATCATCAATGGTTACCTTAAGTGTTCGTGAAACAACTCAAGGTGCTCCAAGCAGTGGTGTAGAAATTACTCTTGTCTCACGCTCGTCGAGTGATGATTCCATTACTTCACACCTCAATGTTTCAATAGAATCCTTGGTTGCAGGAGCAGATATACTCGTTCTCGCAGATGATGATTCTGCCGAGCCATCTCAGAGCATTCACGGGACTGTTG
>JAPKCL010000011.1 GCA_028822955.1 Candidatus Poseidoniaceae archaeon | reverse complement strand
CTTGAAGAATGGATCATCAAAGCCTTGGCAGCGTGTGACATCAAGGGCTATAGGGATGAACGTATGCAAGGCGTTTGGGTAGATGATAAAAAAATCTCAAGTATTGGACTTTCGTTCTTACGATGGACATCACGACATGGTTTCACCATTAATTACAACACTCCAAAAGGAAGAGTTGAGATGCTTGCTGGGTGTGGTCTCGAAAACGATACGACAACTTCCCTTGCTGAACTTGGCTATACTATAGAGCGTGAGCAATTGCTTGCTGCACTCCTTCAATCAATGGACGAATCTGTTCATCGAAGTCAAAAGAAAGAGTAGAATTCACTCTTGATATTCTACTCAAATCTAAGAGTTAATTGAAAACAAGTGCATAAAAGGTAGAAGCCCAACCACCAATCATGGGCGAAGTTGTAGTAGGAATCTCTGGAGCATCCGGAGCAGTATACGGTCAACGATTAGTTCAAGTTCTTCGAGAGAAAGATATTCCCGTTCGGCTAGTTGTTACCAATGCTGGTGAAATTACCTTAAAGCACGAATGCAACACAACCAAAGAAGAGTTGGCTGAATCAACCGGTGCACTCTTGGAGAGCGACAAAAACATCGGTGCGAAATCTGCATCTGGTTCCGCAAACATAGACGCAGTTGTTCTCTGTCCGTGCTCGGGAACGACACTTGGTAAACTCGGTGCTGGAATCGGTGATAACTTGATTACTCGGTCTGCCATTGTTGCTTTGAAAGAACGGCGTAAACTCATTATTGTTCCACGTGAAGCACCCTATGCTACAGTTCATTTGGAAAACATGCTCAAACTCTCACAATGGGGAGCAATTGTTATTCCAGCATCACCTGGATTCTATAATCATCCAAAATCACTTGATGATATCGTAGACTTTGTCGTCGCACGAATACTCGACCACATTGGCATTGAGCATACGCTCGGCCAACGCTGGACTGGTGAAGAAATCGAGTAAGCAGCGTACCGCCGCATTCTTGAACCGAACCCCCCTAAGCGTTGCATGGACGAAACTGCATTGTCACAGCACTCCGTTGCTGAACTCAAAGATATGCTTCGCAGTCAAGGACTTCCTGTCAGCGGCAATAAATCCTCTCTGATTCAACGTCTGGTTTCATCAAAGACTTCATCGGAGAGTGTTTGGGAAGAGATAAAAGATGCTCCACCTGCTCAAGAGAACACTTTAATTGCAAATATGAGTTTAGAAGATGATGACTTTGAATCACCTCTTACTTTCAAACAGCGCATGTCAACAACCGTCTATGGTCCACTCAATCTTGGTGGGCTTGTTGCTATTGGTTTGGCATTACTCATGGTGACGGCTACAGTTTTCATCATTCAACCCGCATGGCTCGGTTTTGAACGAGATTACGACTACGAACTTATCGATTTTGACCAAACGCAGGCTCGAACATTTGCGCAAGATCTCGTAAACCTTGGTCACCCTGACTGGGAAGGGCGAATGAGTGCAACAACTGAAGAATCGAATACTTCACAATACATTAGTCAAAAGTTTCAGGAGATGGGGTACGTTGCTGAAATAAACGAATTCCAAGTCCCTATGCACCATGTCAATTCAGAACCTAGTTTCAGACTCTGTGTCCGTGGATTCGGCGGGAACTCCCCTTGTGAAGGGTTATTTGCGGCAACATCCCAAGTGACAACATTCCAACATCGTATTGATTATGTGATTCAAGGTTTTTCAGGACAATCGGAATACATGTTTGACCAAGAAATTAGCATTACCGACCTCGGCAACGGAACGGATGAAGCATTGTGGCAATCTGCAACAGGAACTATTGGCTATGTTCGTGGAGACAGTTCAAAGGTAGGTAATACCGAACTCTACAGCAATGCTGCAATCAATGACCTTGCAGGATTGATTAGCGTGAATAAGAACTACCAGTGTGGTCAAATCGAAGGCAACGACTGCGTACCTATTTTCAAGGGTACAAATTATGATTCATTGGTCGAGGCAAACGGTGGTAGTATCCCCACTGACATTCCATTCATCTCGATGTCCAAAGACGCTGGTGAAATGTTTGAAACAATGGTCATCAACTCATCAGAACCCGCTTCTATAGAATTGATTATCGATGTCACAAACGACCAAGAACGAACAATCTATGTCCCTTGTGGAACTCTTCCGGGCCGTACTTCAGAAGTCGTCATTGCTGGCGGACACCATGATACGGTCTATCACGGACAAGGTGCTGTTGACGATACTTCTGGGACATCGAGTATTCTTGAAATGGCGCGCCAAATTGCTGAAATTGTCAATGAAACCGGAACTCCCGAGCGTACGATTCGTTTCTGCACATGGGGCGGAGAGGAAGAAGGATTGTGGGGCAGTCGAGCATATGTAGAACAAATGCAAAGCAGCCTAAGAGACAACTTACGATTGTACATCAACCTCGATATGAACCACGTTGATGCTGATTTTGCGAACCGAGGAAACTCTTTGAAATTGTTCACCAACAACCAAGACGACTATGGGCACATCGTTCGAATCACTGACCTCTACAAGCAAGAACGAAGTGAAATTGCAGACAAGTATGATATTCAATTTAGTTTACTTGATGGAGACCAAGGTGATAGCGATCAAATGCCTTGTAATTCCGACCATTGCCCTTTCGTCTATGATTTAGGTGGCAAAAACGGACGTGCTGTCGTTTGTTACGGCAGCGGCAGTTGGGAATACCACACTTATCTGGACACAATGGACCGATTTAATGAAGAATCTTTAGCGATTTCCACAACAGTGTATGGAACCTACATGAGATTGCTTGCCTACGACCTGAGCGTTTGATGGCGAGAGTTTCAATAACTGAAGCCAGCAGGTAGGAACATGGTCGCTCCAAGCGCATGGGCATCTCACATTCTTGTGACTTCAAAGTCAGAAGCTGTCCAAATCAAAGAGAAGGTTGAGAAGTTGAAAGATTTTCAGAAACTTGCTCGGAAAAAAAGTACCTGCCCTTCAAGTCAAAAAGGTGGAGACCTCGGTTGGTTCCGTAAGGGCCAGATGGTTCGTGAATTCGAGGAAGCAGTATGGACAATGCCTGTTGCTTCAGTATCTGAACCAGTCAAAACTCAATTTGGATACCATTTGATTTGGGTTCATGAGCGCGACGAGTAGGTGGTTCTATGACGATTCGTGTTGCTTTAGAGTCCTATACCGTGATGGCGAAACATGGCTATTATTCGCACGAGCATGAACATGACCAACCATTCGTGTACAGCGTCTGGGCAACACTTGGTAATTCACAAATCGAAGAAAAACTCGATCAAACATTGAATTATGCCGATATTCAAATCGCAATTGACAAAGTGATGTTACAATCAGAAAAGCCAATTCTTCTGATGGAAACAATGGCTAAAAAGGTCGTCGATGAACTCTGTGTCAAGTCTCAAGTCCAAACATTACATGTCCGTATCGAAAAGCCAGAAGCCCCTCTCCCGCACCCAGGTGGCTTGGCTGTTGTTGAACTCGAATGGACCCGAAACTGAGCGAGGCTTGAAACCCAACAACATCCACGACATGCTATGGCCGATGAAGTCCAGCGTGTCTATGTTGCTTCAGTCGTAGAAGAAGGCGGCAACTCTCTGGCACTTGGATGCTTTTCAAGCGAAGAAACGGCGTGGCAGGTCCTCCGAACTTTTCTCAAAAAGAGTGACCAAATGTTACTCATCTCTTCGACAGTTGTTGTATGGGACATCGATGTTATTGGGGAAAACGGGGTAAATGTACTCTCAACAATGGAATGCAAGGATTGCCCTGTCTGTGGTCGCCGAACTTTCTGGATGGATTTAGATAATTTCTCAGCACTCTGCCACGGTGATGCTTGTGCGGCTTGGGTTGAAGAAAGTACACTCGAACCTGGCGTCATCGATTGTGGATGGCCACCGATTCGATTCTTGAAACAAGTTCAGAATATCGATGAAGCGTTTAGTGAGTTGTTCAAACTTGGAGACCAAATGAAAGCGATCTCAAAGGTTGACTCGCTCGGAGAAAAAGAACCTCAAGAGATGCTTGACGAATTTAGAAGAAAATCAGCACTCGGTTCAAAAGATGGAACGGAGAACGATTGGGCCGACAAAACTGAAAGCGAATAAGGCAAGGAAGACAAACATCCAGATACGCATCTGTTTTTGGTTTCGCTCATCACGGCCGTTCTTATCGATGCAAGCCTGGTCTTTACACACCCTCGGCTCTGATGATAATTTAATCGGGGTAAAACAGATTCTGCAATGCTTGTGAGGCTGGACTTTACCTGAAGCGAGAGTATTTCGAGCTTTATTACCCATTTTGGCAAGGTTTTCCTTTACTTTATTTGCATCTACCATAATTCCACCTCATTGAATGAGCGTTCCTTCGAATGACTTCCCGTCTAATGCTTCTTCTAAAATGAGCACATTTCGCCCATCAAGGACAGCTAGAGTAATGGCGGCTTTCTTCGCCCACCCAACCGCAATGGGGTCAATAACTGCAGATGCACCCGGTGCGAGAGGTTCATCGATACCAGTAATTTCTGCGAGTTGATCAAACGTCATTGAACTGAAAGATTGAGCATCTTCATGCTCTCGAGGGTCCTTGTCAAAAACATGGCTCACATTCGTGGCGATAATACAGTGCCCAGCACCAGCATCACGAGCAAAGGCGACGGCAACTGCATCAGTTGTATGGCCGGGTGTCGTTCCACCCATGATGACCAAATGGTGCTTTGCGAGAAGTTCTGCGGCTTGTTCTGTAGTCGTTGGTATTACTGGGGCGACATCGATACCGATGTCGAGAAGAATTTGTTGAATAATGGTTGCATTTAGGCGAGTTGCAGCAATTCCAACTTCGTCAAGACGATGACTGTCATTGAGCATTGTCTTGGCCAGTTCAATTCCTTCACGTGCAGGAAGGCCACCGCCAACAACAATCCCAAGATGGCGACCATTACCCTCAATGTGTACTGCAAGTTGTCGGATTTGTCCAAACCACGCTGTGCGTTGCTCAGACTCTTCAGGGCGCAGGAGGCTACCTCCCAAAGCAACGACTTGACGACGGGTCATCAAACACTCCTTACGCCTCCATACTTTGAGACTATCCCCCTTGAACACAGAGTTACGGTCATCAACCGAGGTGAAATGTGAAAGGAAACGATTGAACAGCATAAGAGAGTTGAAGACCCCTCAACCATGCCATTGAAATGAGGCCAACTCCTATGTCAGATGATGCAGTTCTCGCAACGCGACGACTTCGTTTGAAAATCGCTCTCGAAGATTTGCGAGAAATGAAAGGATTTGGGACTGAATTAGTGACTATTATCATCCCACCAGAGCGACAGGTTTCCGATGCTCGCTCCTTGCTTCAAAACGAACACGGGCAGGCTGCTAACATCAAATCGAAAGGAACAAGGAAAAACGTTCAAGGTGCTATTGAATCTGCTCTTTCAACACTTTCCAAATACAAAAATGCAGGAGAGCATGGCATTGCACTGTTTGTTGGTTCAATCATTATCGGAAACAACAAAAACCGAATGATAAACGTCGTCATTGAAGAACCTCCACAACCGTTGATTTCATTCAGATACCGATGCGATTCAGTGTTTGAATTGACGCAACTGGAAGATATGCTGGTCGATAAGAAATCATACGGCCTGTTTGTCATTGACCGTTCAGAAGCTGCATTTGGTATTGCATCAGGAAAGAGAATTCACGTTCAAGAGCACTTGGTGTCCAACATCATGGGTAAACACCGACAAGGTGGTCAATCTGCTCAACGTTTCGAACGGTTAATTGAAGAAGCGGCACATAATTTCTTCAAGAGAGCATCTGAACATGCTTCCTCGTACTGGTTGCCAAACTTAGAGAACATTCAGGCAATTATTGTCGGCGGCCCAGGCGCTACCAAAGATTTCGTTGTCAAAAATGATTACTTCCACCACGAAATCGTCAAGAAAATCGCAAAGACTACTTTTGACGTTGGTTACTCAAACGACAGTGGCGTTCGAGAATTAGTCGAGAACGCAGGATCGATGATGGGCGAAATTGAACTTGATGCAGAGCGCCAAACCATGAATGCCTTCCTAAGCGAACTTGTCAAACCTGCACCAAAAGCAACCTACGGTGAGAAGATGATACGTGAAGCACTTGAACAAGGGGCTGTTGGCCGATTATTGGTTTCAGAAGGTTTGCGAAAGAATTCGATTACTTTGGAATGTGGCTCATGTAAGCACGAGTGGACTTCAAGCGTAGGCCGGATGGAAGCATTACCTGATTGCCCTTCATGTAAAGCATCAGGCGACAGTGCAAAAGAATTGAAGAACGTTTCACTGATTGATGAACTTGGAGTGCTAGCGGCTAAAAGTAATACTGAAATAATCTATATATCAGTCGATACCGAAGAAGGCTCGCAATTACTTCTTGGATTTGGCGGGCTTGCTGGCATTTGCCGCTATCCGATGATGTGAGGTGTTTCCATGCAAATGCTCAGAACCGTTCTCGAACCACTCCTTGAAACTGCACTACAAAGTATCGGTGTTACTTCTCAACATTGGCGAAGCATGCTCGTTCGTTCGAGAGAACACGCACAAGGTGACCTCTCGCTACCTTGTTTCCCATTCGCCAAGGAACTCGGAAAGTCTCCGGTAGAAATCGCAGAAAAGATTGCGGAAGCACTCACCAGCAACCCTGCTCTTGGAGAAGTCAATGCCGTAGCAGGTTACCTCAACATCAAAGCAGACCCACATTGGCTGGCAAATCAAGTCATGAACAATGGTGTTCGAATCGGTGATGCATACGGCAAAAAGCCTTCCGTGGAACAACAAATACTCATTGAACACACTTCAGCCAATCCAAACGGTCCGTTCCATGTAGGACGGGCACGCAATGCCATATTGGGCGACACACTGGTTCGTTTACATCGCCTCCATGGCAACAATGTTCGTGCAGAATACTACGTTGACGATATGGGGAAGCAAGTGGGTGTGCTAGCCTGGGCACTTGCAAATCTTTCCGCTGAAGAAGTAGAGCAAACACTTGACCAAAGAGACCCTGTCAATCCAAAGTGGCAAGGTAAAGCAGACCATGAACGAGTTCGATGGTACCAAGCTGCACAATCAATTCGTCAAGAACGTTCAGATAAAGAAGAAATTGAAATCGAAATCGGACGTATGGTTCACGCAAGCGAACACGGTGATGAAGAGGTGTTACAAGCATTCCAAGACGCATACCAACCGGTATTGGACGGCATGCTTTCCACCTTAGAAAGGCTTGGAATTGCATTTGACACTTTTACCAAGGAGTCGATGTTCGTCACCAATGGGGATGTTGCTAAATTGATGGAGAAATTCAAGACCTTTGAGATTCATGGAGTTGCTGATAACGGTGCTGAATTTTTGGATTTGGGCGCACGGGGTTTGAAAGGTAAAACAGAATTCTTCTTCCGCAGAGGCGATGGCTCTTCTTTGTATGCGACCAGAGATATTGCATACCATATATGGAAATGGAATCAATGTGACCAACTGATCAACGTTCTCGGTGAAGACCACAAACTTCAGGCAAAGCAAGTCGGTATGACGTTGACTGAGTTAGGTCAGAAGATTCCTGATGTTTTGTTTTATTCATTCATCAAATTACCAGAAGGCAAAATGTCAACTCGAAAGGGCAATGTCGTCTATATGGATGATTTACTGGAAGAGGCTCAAGCACAAGCAGCAGCAGTTGTACGTGAACTTCACCCCGACTATTCTGAGGAACTGGTCAGCTCTATATCCGAGGCTGCTGGCACCTCAGCGGTGCGTTTTAACATCATAAAAGTCAGTCCCGACAAAGGATTCACTTTCCGTTGGGAAGAAGCATTAGCATTCGAAGGTGGCTCAGCGCCTTTCGTGATGTACAGCCATGCTAGGGCATGTTCTATAGTGCGAAAGTGTGAAAAAGAAGGCATAGATATCGAAGCGAATATTTCAAACAAAGAGATTCCGATTCCATCACAGATGCCAAAGGGCATGGTCGAGTTGCTACGAACCATTTGCGTTCATTCAGATGTGTTATCAAAGGCTGTCAATGACCGTCGTCCGCATCTCTTTGCAAATCAACTCCTACAATTAGCGACTTCGTTCAACAGTTTCTATCGAGACTGTATGATTCTTAAAGATGGAGAACTCAATGTATTCAATTTACAACTCTCAGAAATTGCTCGTAACCTCATGCGAACCAGCATGGAAGGTTTGGGTATTGTTCCAATCGAACAAATGTGATCAATCGTCTTGGTCTCTTCGATACCAACCGTCTGGCAATGCCATTGGGTCAACTGGTCGAGCAAGATTAACTCGACGAATGATTTCTAATCGCATTGCATCCATGCCAACAAATTCTGTTGCAGACATCGTAACTCGTCCTTTCAAGTCGTACAAGAGCGGTAAGACTGGTTCTCCAGTTGAGCCTTCTTCGCGCCATTCATCTTCAGCAGCAACAACTTCATCCCAGTTTTCGGGTAGTGGCTTCAAAAGGTCGGCTTTTGAAGTTACAATCATCATGTCAGTCCCAGGAAGAAGTTTTTGAACATCTTCGAGAAGATGTTGTTGTTCTTCGATTGGAGTGCCACAATCTTCACTTTCATCCATGAGGAAAAGCACCAATGAACCGATGTTTTCTAATGCTGCAATCGCTTGTAATTCAATAGCATTACGCATTTCCAGAGGGCGGTCCAAGAGACCTGGAGTATCGACCAACTGGTATTGAAGACGGCGGTGGATAAAATGTCCAACGTGGATTTGCTTTGTTGTGAACGGATAGTGGTTAACTTCCATCTTTCCAGAACTCAAAGCGGAAATGAAAGCGGATTTACCAACATTCGGAGCACCACAAACCACGATACATGGCAGCATGTGGTCAACTGTAGGAAGGCGCTTGAGTGTTTCACGCGCTTCACTTAACCATGACAAAGAGGGGCCGACTCGTCGTAAAATCGAAGAAATTCGACCGTAAGCTTCTCTCCGAGCAGTATGCATGAGTTCGGTATTCGCAGTTCGAACGATCTTCTTACTGTTCTGACTTGCGATATTGGTAACCTGCTTCCCGCCCCACTGAAGCATGGAGAGATGGTGGCGATAATCATCACACCCAACACATGCATCGATCATTGAAACATCGAATTGAGGAGATTGGTCTAAAGATGGCCATGTATTGACGGTGTCTTGAAAGGTTGTAGCAATGATATCAGCAGCGGTTTGAACCATTCGATTCATTTGTTTACGGACTCGAAAGGTTCGGTCAGAATCATCGACTCGGTCTGCTGCTTTCTTCGATCTGGAGAAGGCTTTGTCAAGAACTTCTTCTTCAAGTAAGACAGTAGGGAGTTTGCGCCATGAGACTTTCATACCTTCTCCCCGTTCTTAGCCGGTGGCCCATACTTGATGAAGACATCCGTTGAAGATTCGGCCAATGTTCGTTTCATGGGATTCAAAGAGCGGGGTTCAAGTAGCCTCGCCTCGTGAACTGTACATGGCGAACAAAAAGAAGCAGGGAGTCGAACTACCCGATTGGGCAACACCACTTTGGGAAGACATGGGATCTCCGGATCTTTCGGGATTTGTAGATGTTCACAATGGAGATTTGCTAAAAAGACGCCATGGCCTACGAAGAGATGATTTCGTAGAGATTCTAGTTGATGCTCGTTCGATAATTTCTGATGATGAAACTTGGCTCCGTGGACGACTTCTCTCCTCTGGAAAATCCAGTATTGAACTGTTGACGCAAGATGGCCAAACCCATTATATTGCCCGAGACATCATTGCACAAATTGTCTTAGTAGCACATACTCGACCTGCATACATCGATGACAAGCGCTTGCTTGCTTTCGAACGAGCAGATATGAAGCGACGTTCAAAACTCCATGAAAAAGTGGAGAAAGAGAGCGAAGGCAGCGATGATGCTCATCTTTGGGGATGATTCAATGAAGACCCCAGATGGCTGGGAACTCATCGATGGACGTTTGATGGCTGAATATAAGTTTGAAGATTTTGCGTTGGCAAAGGAATTCATCGACGCTATATCTGTTCTTTCCGAACAGGAAAATCATCACCCTGAACTTCACTTTGGCTGGGGCTATGTTGTGATTGAACTTTTCACACATTCAGCCGAGGCCGTTACGGAGAAAGATTACGACCTTGCTCAAAAGATCTCTCAAATGCCCATGGAGTGAAAGCATGCCAACTGACCCAAAAGGACGGACAACACCTGGCTATGAACGCCATGTGTTTGTTTGTGGTCATGAAAGACCTGAAGGGGCAAGCCGTCCATCTTGCTCGAAAAGAGGCAGTTTAGATTTAATGCGACTTTTGAAAACCTCTGCAAAAGAAGCAGGTATTCCTCATGTGAGAGTTCAGAAGTCTGGATGTCTCGATTTCTGTGAATTTGGAACAACATGCGTCGTTTATCCAGAAGGGGTTTGGTACTCTATTCCAGATGAGAATGCTGTTCAAGATATTCTTGAGCATCTCCGTTCAGGGACCATAGCCGACAAGTATCGCCTCGACTTGAGTGAGAACGAGAAGTGAATCAAAGTTTAACTGGACGAGTTGCACCACAAGCCTGACACTTGAGTAAAGTCGTTCGGTCCTGCTTAACGAAATGCGTATCAGGTGCAGAACACTGACTGCACTTGATGAAGGAATTCACGTAATTAACGAGCGTTCTCTTGATTCTCTTTGGTGGAATACGTCCTTTGAACCGTGCACGAGGACCATCTCGTGAACCTGATGTTCCAAGTTCATTCAAAAGATATTGATACACGTGGTTATCATCTCGGTCCATCATTGAAACAACTTCGTTAAAGTTACGAAAAATTGTGTTTTGACCTTCGATAAGAATTTGCGGCTCTGGCAATCGCCATCGGGATCTCGAAGAGATTTCTTCAGGGATATTTTCCCGTGCTCTGTCGAGCAAGGACTCATAATCAAAGTCGCTCATAGACGAGGCCCTGCGTCATTCTTTCTTGAAGCCTTTGGATGCAAGCCATCTTGGGGGCTACACATCATGAATATACAAAGGGTTGATGAGTTAGTGTCCCTACCGCCGAATGAGTACAATGGCAGTCAGTATTGAAGAACTACGAGCACAGGCATTCGGTTTGCGAAAAGAAGGGTTAAATTCCCAACAAATTGCCGATGAGTTATCTCTTTCGCAAGATACCATCTCTTGGCTTTTAGCTGAAGGAGAAACTGGTGAACGACCAACTGATGTTCGAATCGGTTGGAGAAGCATCGGTGTTCGTCCTGAACGAATCGCTGCGATTGGGTCAATTATGGCCGATATTGCTGATGAAGAACTCGGAGCAGCCGACATCGATACAATTGTTGGAATATCAATCAACGGAATCAGTTTTGCGCACGAAGTTGCTCGATGCTTAGGTTCAGAATATACCATCTATCGGAATGTCGAAGGTGATGATGGGCATGGAGTTCTTTCAAGTAAATACGGTCAAGTCTCTGGCAAAAAAGTTGTCATTATTGATGATGTCATGTCCTCTGGCACTACCCTAAGCAAGACCATCGGTTCGATTCGAGCCGCTGGTGGAGATGTGGGCCTAGTCATCGTTCTCGTGAACAAAACGACTCGTAATGAAATCGATGGAGTACCACTCCGCGGTATGATCCGAGCCGTTCCTGTCTGAGGTGAACTCATGCATTGGGCAGATGTCGCAGCACAAGCACTTGCTCACAAGAGCGATACGCATGTTGTTTCGACCGGCATAACGCCGAGTGGAGAATTCCACATCGGGCATCTACGTGAAATTCTTACTGGAGATATGATTGCTCGTGCAGCAAAAGATGCTGGACTAACCGTTGATTTTGTATTCATCATCGACAGTGCAGACCCTTTGCGAAAAGTTTACGATTTCCTCGGACCCGAATATGAACAATTTGTTGGAAACCAATTGGGTGCGATTCCTGCACCTAAAGAAGATGGAAACCCCGATTGGGAACGATTCCAAAATGAAGGTTGGACGTATGCGAATCACTTCCTCGAACCATTCCTCAAGGCGCTAAAAGAAATTGGAGTTCGCCCACGTCTTATCGACAATCTCGAATCCTATAGAAATGGCCGCTTCGCTGAACTTTCCAAAACGGCATGTGATCGTGCTGATGACATTCGTGAAGCCATTGAACGTATATCTGGACGTGAATTACCCGATGGCTGGTTCCCATGGAGTCCGCTAAATTCACGTGGAGGACTTGACAAAGTTCGAGTCACTGGATATGAGTATCCACTTGTTCACTGGGAAGATGAATACGGAGCGACGGGTTCATCTGACATTACCAAAGGTGAAGGGAAATTGCCTTGGCGAATCGATTGGCCTGCGAAATGGGGATGGATTGGCGTAACCTGCGAGGCATTTGGCAAAGACCACGGCGCTGCAGGAGGCTCCTATTCAACCGGCAGAGAAATCGTGCAAATACTCGGCCATGAACCACCTCACCCGCTTGTCTATGAGTGGATTAGTCTCAAGGGCCAAGGTGCAATGTCCTCATCTGCTGGAAATACGATTGGTCCCATTGAAGCACTCCGTTTGGTTCCTCCTGAAATATTACGACTCTTAGTTGCCAAATCAAAACCCAATAAGGCGATTGAATTTGATACCGGCATGGGTCTTGTGACCTTAGCAGATGAATTTGAACGACTGGCTGCAAGAGACTTCCAACAGGAATTGGCGAATGAAGAACTTAGCCGAAGACAAAAAGTGCAAGTCGAAGATGCTGCAGGTGCTATGAAAATGGCGACGGTTGTATCAGGCCAAGAAGTTCAAGCGACTGCAGTCACCTTTCGCCATCTTGCATTACTCGCTCAAACCAAGAAAAGCGATTCCGATGTATGGATGAGCCTTCAAGCATCTGGGGCGCTTAAGGAAATTACCCCTCAACTACAAGACAGGCTCAATCGAATGCGTTATTGGATACAATCCAGCCATTTTCCAAACGAAATGCGAATTAAAATTCTCACTGAACCAAATACCACTATGCTCGAAGCACTTGATGAAGTCGAGCGACGAATTATGAAATCCTTGGTTGTTGCACTGAACGCATGTGAGTGGAATGCAACTGCGATAGGTGCATCCATCCCTCAGTCAGCAAAAGATCTCGATGAATCACCTCGAAGTGCCTTCAAAGTGGCCTATGCGGCGCTAATGGGTACGGAAAAAGGACCTCGCTTAGCACCAATTCTTGCCGAAATGGACAGAGAAGAAATACTTCGCTTGCTGGATGCGTGTGTACAGGTTCTTGGAAACTGATTGGTTTCTCTGAATTGGAGTTCTTTCGAGTCTTTTTTGCTCTTTACGACCGTCACACTTGAAAAGTGGTGGGCAACCATTGCCCTCTATGGCGGGGGTGTATTGTCCAACTTGTGAAGCAGGTGTTGAAGCTGCAGCCAAGTTTTGTCTCTCATGTGGACACGATTTGACTGGCCAAGGGCCAATTACCGCCACAGGTCACGATTTGAACCAGTTAAAGGAAGTCATTCGTATTCGCGATGACCTCTCAATGGCAGAGAAGTTCGATATGATTGCAAAGATCGAAGATGGTGCAAATCCGATTGTATTGGGTATTGCCGCTCCAGCAGAGGGCGAAGAAGTCGATATTTCAGATGCCTTTGCTGTTGAAGCGGGTGGAAACCAGTCAAGTTCTGTTTTCGCAAACCACGAATGGGGCAAATCACCTGCAGCCAATGCGGCAATTCGTGCAGTTGTTCGAGGAACAAATGGATGGGATTTAATTCAAGCTGGAAAACTCGACCTCAAGGAAGGTTTGTTCCGAGAAGCAATGGATAACGGAATGGAAGCATCAACCCACATTCACGATGTTGCGAGTGGTGAACACGAAGGTATCGACCCTGAATCGATGCGAGCCATACCTGTCCTCAAACCTCCAAAGCGGAGTTTCTGCCCAAAATGTGGCTCCGATATTCATGCGAACACTATGCTCCAATGGCGCAAGTGGCGAGATTCTTCAAGCGAAGTTGTTTCGATGCAACTAGAGGCATCGATGGAAACATCACTCATCCAAGTCGCTGCCCACTACATCAATGTCATGCAGGCTATGCAAGACGAACGTGACGACGCCCTCAATAAGTTAGCAAATGGAGACCCTGCTGCTGCAGAAGGGAAATTACGTTCACAACTTGAAAAAAGTATTCGAAGTGAAATGGAAAAAGAGATTCGGGCTGAACTTGAAGAAGAATTCAAAGGGCGCTCAGTTTCAAGTGCATCAGCCAAACCTAAAGAAACCAAATCCAAGAGTTTGGGAGATTCTACTAAAGCAGCAGCCAGCAAAGCAGCAGCTGGCACTCAAAAGAAGAAGAAGTCCAGCGGTATGTTCGGGTCAAAGAAGATTACACGTACCTACGAAGGCGAACCAGGCGGGAAAGCCGACTGGTTCCTCAAAGAGGCTCTCGATACAATCTATGACCCACACGGCACTGGTAAAGCAGTCAAGGGTGCAACTATTCTAGCCCGTTCCTCTGCAGGCAATGTTCGAGTTCGAGATGTTGTTCGGATTTATGACGTTGAAGGCGAAGAAGGCATCAGTGAATTAGCTTGGACAAGTCCACTTACGAAGTATATCATCGAAGCATACAGTGCTTGTTGATCAGTAATGAACGGTTAACTTTCGTGGTTCGAGTGGCCCACTCAATTTCGCTTTACTTGCAGCAACTTCCATTTTCGCACCACGCAGAGTTGTGACAAACGGTATGTTCAATTCGACTGCTAAACGTCGCATCATGTTTCCATCACGTACAGCTCCACCAGAGACCGTTGGGACATTGACAATGAACGAAACTTCACCTTGCCGCATAAGGTCCAGTGCATCTGGGTGATTTTTGTCGGCGATACGATAGGCAACATTTGCAGAAACTCCAGCCTCTCGAAGAGCATCGCATGTACCTGGCGTAGCATAGAGTGTGAATCCTATTTCTGCCAGTTCACGTGCAATTGGGATTAGTGACTTCTTGTCCTCATTACGCACTGTAAGATATGCACCTCCCGATGTTGCAACAGGTACTTCAGTTGCTAACCTGGCTTTGAGATAGGCCTTGTCAGCAGAAATATCGGACCCGTACACTTCACCGGTTGATTTCATTTCAGGGCCTGGCGCTGGGTCAAGACCTCGAAGTTTGATGAAGGGGAAGACGGGTGCTTTCACGCAAACTTGACCAGTAGTTCTTCGAGGAATTTCTTGCTTTGAGAGAGGAATACCAATGGTAATGTTTGCTGCAATACGTGCCATTGGAAGCCCAGTGGCCTTGGCTACAAACGGTACTGTTCGTGATGAGCGAGGATTCACTTCAAGCACGTACAAATCATCACCTTGGAGTGCAAATTGGATATTGTAGCAACCTCTGATTTTGAGTCCGAGGCCAATGATCTTAGTTTGCTCAGCAATTTTCTCAAGCATCGCCGCTGAAATATTTTGGGCAGGTATGAAACATGTCGAATCGCCCGAGTGAATGCCTGCTTCCTCAAGGTGTTCCATGATTGCTCCGATCAGGACATCCTCGCCATCACAGGCAGCATCAACATCAATCTCTGTTGCATGCCCGAGATATTCATCAACTAAGAGTGGTTTATCTGGTGCAAGGTAGGCTTCAGTGAGATACGCATCGAGTTGCTGTTGATTTGAAAGAATCTCCATCCCTCGACCACCGAGCACATAGGATGGGCGAATCAGCACAGGGAAACCAATTTTCACGGCAGCATTACGGACATCTTCTGCACTCGTACCAGTCATTCCATTCGGCATGCGTAGGCCAGCACGTTTTGCAAATGCTTCAAATCGTTCTCTGTCACTTGCTTCATCCACCGCATCACATGAAGTCCCCCGAATAGATAAGTTCAATCCAAGCGGTTCAAGAATTGGAAGGCGTTCGTTCAATGGTAAGGCTAAATTGATTGCAGTTTGCCCTCCAAATTGTAAAAGAATCCCATGCGCTTGTTCCCTTAGGAGGATTTCAGAAACGCATTCGAGAGTCAAGGGGTCGAAATATAATCGATCAGATGTGTCGAAGTCAGTCGAAACAGTTTCAGGATTATTATTGATCAGAATAGCATCCTTTCCGGCTGCACGTATTGCTTTGACAGCATGGACACAGCCATAATCAAATTCAATCCCCTGACCGATTCGGATTGGCCCACTTCCAACAGTGACAAGGCGTTCCTTTGTGCGTGAAGTGAGGTCAGGAAGTGAATCAATACCCTTTGCATCATCCAATTCATAGGTTGAGTAGTAGTAAGGAGTTTCTGCAGCAAATTCTGCTGCACATGAATCAACCATTCGGAATCGAGGATGCAAGGCGAGGGTATGACGCCGGCTCATGACGGCTACCTCATTTCTACCGGCTGGTAGAGAACGGGGACCTGTTGATGGGAAACCTGCTAATGCATCAGCAATATGTTCGTCAGAGAAACCGTGACTCTTCCATGAACGGAGTTGTTCTCGATTCAATTCTGCTGGGAGTGCGGAGGTACCTGTGATTTCTTTTTCAATTTGCGCAATGTGTTCAAACCGATACAAAAACCATCGAGTAATTCGAGTAATTTCATGCACTTTTTCTACACTCCAACCTCTGCGGAATGCTTCAATCAGTGCACCCATTCTTCGGTCGGTTGCGACTCGGCACCATTCAACAAGCGTTGAATCCGGCAAGGGGGTCATGGCCCGTTCAGCCATACCTTCGCCCTCTGATTCATCGGCCCGAGTCAATGGACGAGGGTGAGCATATCCCTGTTCTAAGGAAGCCCAAGCTTTGAGGAAAGCCTCTTCAAAGTTCCTTCCAATTGCCATTACTTCCCCTGTTGACTTCATTGAAGTACCAAGGGTACGGTCTGCCGTTCGGAATTTGTCAAATGGCCATCGTGGAATTTTAACCACGCAGTAATCAAGTGTAGGCTCAAAAGCAGCAGTCGTACCTTCACCAGTGATTGGATTTGGTAATTCATCAAGCGTGTATCCAACCGCAATTTTTGCAGCCATGCGAGCAATTGGATATCCTGTCGCCTTACTGGCGAGTGCTGAGGAACGGGAAACTCGTGGGTTGACTTCAATCACCCGAGTCTCACCAGTTGATTGATTGTATGCGAACTGAACATTACATCCACCTTTGATGTTCAATTCCCTGATTAAGGCAAGGGCTTGGTTTCGGAGAATTTGGTGGTCGGCATCTGAAAAAGATTGCAATGGTGCAACGACCGTTGATTCACCGGTGTGAACACCCATCGGGTCGATATTCTCCATCGTACAAACAATAGTGGCATTATCTGCACCGTCACGCATGACTTCATACTCGAGTTCTTGCCAACCAAGAATTGATTCCTCGATTAAGACTTGATTGATTCGAGAGTTGCGCAATCCGAGTGTAGCAATTTCTACTAATTGTCCCATATCCCATGCGGTTCCACCACCAAGTCCACCGAGTGTGAAAGCAGGGCGAATGAGGATCGGCCAAGTCCCGAGTGATTCTGCAGCGGCAATGACTCCATCCATTGTGTTACAAGCAATCGCATTTGAAATTGGAAGATTAATTGATTTGCATACCTGATTGAATAATTCACGGTCTTCGGCTTTATCGATTGCATCCAAATCAGAACCGATTAATTCTACGCCAAGACGTTCCAGAGAACCGTCGTGGGCAAGTTCACTGGCAATATTGAGAGCGGTTTGCCCACCCATGCCTGCAAGTAGTGCACAAGGCCGTTCAATTTCCAAAATTCGACGAACTGTGTCTGGAAGTAATGGCTCAATGTAGACTTTGTCCGCCATTTCCGGATCGTTTTGAATCGTTGCTGGATTGGAATTGACCAAGATTACTTCATACCCATCTTCCCGCAGTGCCCGAACGGCTTGACTTCCAGAAAAATCAAACTCTGCAGCCTGGCCAATCTTAATTGGACCACTACCAAGAACAAGAATCGTCTTCAGGTCGTCTCGACGAGGCATCAGTTTAGACCCCCTAATGCTCCGTCAACGATGGTACGGAATTGTTTGAACAAAGGTGCAGCGTCATGAGGACCTGGACAAGCCTCAGGATGAAATTGAACTGTAAACGAAGGATGTCCAACAAGGTCTAATCCTTCGACTGTTCGGTCGTTTGCATTGACAAAGCGAACCACGACTTCAGCTCCGTGTTGATTGACACCAGGAGGTGAGCAGGCTCCACTGGGGTGGGCTGCAAGCATACCGGCTTCGGGGTCTGCAACTGCAAAACCATGGTTTTGACTGGTGATAGAGATTAAGCCAGTTTTCAAATCGACAACAGGCTGATTAGCGCCACGATGACCGTAGCGCATTTTGTAGGTCTGCAAGCCTGAAGCGAGTCCCATCAATTGATGTCCAAGGCAAATACCCATGACTGGTAATCTTGCTTGGACAGCCTGAGCAAGTGTATTTCGGGCCAGTGTGGCTTTCCCAGGATGGGCAGGGTCGCCAGGACCATTTGAACAAAACAAAGCATCGATTTGATATTCATGGACAAGCACGTCAAAAGAGGTTTCTGGAGGACACCAAATCACCTCGAAATGAAGACAGAGATTACGCAAAATATTGTACTTAATTCCACAATCAAGTACACCAAGGCGAGGGAGAGGGTGGTCAAGTGCATCGAGTGCACCTCGGTTGAGAATGACTGGAGTCGAGAGGGAAACTTGGTCAACTAAGTCCTCAAGGTCGGGAGAAGTAAGTTGTTTGAGTCGTTGTTGAAGAAGTTCTTCGTCAGACTCTGGCCCAAATACACAAAGTACAGTTCCAAGTTCTCGAACTCTTCTGGTAATCGAACGAGTATCAATGCCTTGGATTCCCGGTACGCCGTGTAAGCGGAGTAAATCTTCTACTTTACCTATGGAAAACCGATGATCAGGTTGATGCATAGCATGTCGAACAACGACGCCCCGAGGCCATACACCGGCAGATTCGGATGCTCCAGCATGAATACCATAGTTCCCAATCAAGGGATAAGTGAACGTAAGCACTTGACCTGCAAAAGATGGGTCGGTTAACGATTCTTGGTATCCCATCATCCCTGTAGTGAATACTAGTTCTCCTTCACCATATCCTCGGGCACCAAAGAGAGTGCCGCAATAGCGCCCTCCATCGGCAGTAAGAAGCACACCTGGGCCATCTGCTGAAGGTGGCAAATCGACGCCATGTACCAAGCCATCAGCAGCATCTTGGAAGGACGGAGCATCGGAAACTCCACGTTGATTTCCACCTGGGCGGAATGAGCCGGTTTGTACACCCAATGCCGACATCAGTTTTGGTCGAAAACGAACCCCCATAATGATTGGCATGAAGCAGGTGCGGAAATAACAACAAAAAAGAAGGCGGAAAAGAAAGTGAAAAGGGATGCCTGAAAGCAAGTAAGTAGGTAATTACTCTTCTTCCTCACGGTCTAAATCCCGAACGCTCTTTCCTTTCGCCGATGGCTCGATAATGAGCCGAGCGTCATCGAATGAACGGTTACTTCCTGCCTCTCCATACCAGGCATCCAAAAACAACGCCAATGCGGCAACTTCTGAGTGCGGTTGATTTCCAACTGCGATGTTGTATTGACTGTACTTGTAGACATCTCCAGGGACTTTAGCGCCTCCTACGACAATGACCATTGGACGGTCGCGACGAATACGAGGGATCGCTTCTCGGAATGGTTCACCGTACATGGTGAGATGAACGGCAACACCTGGCATTCCATCTCCTGCATCTTCTTCGACAAAGCGTCTTAGCCAACCCATCGGACTTTTGATGTGTTCACAATCCATTCCGCCGCCGAAACGACTTGCTACTGAATCGAGATTTTCAAACATTTTCGGGTCTTTATCGCCCGCTAAAAGAAAGCGGTCCGCGCCAAGTGCACGACCGACTAAAGCCAGATGAGTGGTAATTCGAGGGTCTCGGCCAAGGCGATAGCCAAGGCGCAAAACATCGACTCGCTCACCTGTCATGATGCTTCGAGATGTCAATCCTACAAGAAAGGTGCAGTCTTAAGCGGTTGATTCTGACGCAGGGTCACGAGTTCGTTCTTCAGCCGCAGGAGAAATATCGATGTCATGATTAACACAGAATTGCTTCAACCATAACAAAAGAGATGCATCAACAAGGAAATGAGCGCAATACGTCACGCCACCCCAGAGGACACCAAGACGTGCACTTCTCCAAACAGCCGTTTGAATGTCAAGTTCATTTGATACAAAACCATAGACCAATGGTTCGATGAAGTAGAAACCGCATACAATAATCATCGCCCCAGAGATGAGTGAAGGCAATAATTGGCCGAGTTCACGACTGTAATCTCGAAAGAAGGCGGAAGTGAGTCCAAGGAGCATAACCACAATCGCCACATCTGCAAAACCGAAATCCATCAGAATAGAAACTCCGAGCTCTGAACTATCGTTGGCTGAAGAGACAAAAATCCAGTAGAAAAAGGTGAGGATGGCGAGTAAAATACCACTGTAGTAAGCCTTTGCCGATATCATTTCGAAAATGGAATTGTGGTCTTTAACATTGAGACGACGAATCAAACGGTCTGCCAGTTCTCGTCGATGTTCGCTTGGACCATCCGCATCGAAAACTTCTCCATCTTGCCCGAATTCACCTAAAGAACTCTCCATAGTGTCACCGGACATATTCACTCTTGAGACTCACATCTTATCAAATCTGCCGAACTCGCAGGGTTCATGGGCGGTACCTTTCGACCTCAAGTTGTTCACCGAGCCCGAATTTCGGCAGGTTTGCATCGAGATGAAACGAAGTCATGTCACGTGATGGGAATACTCAACGTCACCCCAGACTCCTTTCACGAAGAAAGTCGCCAGAACACTCTTGAATCGGCTGTCGAGACAGGGCTACAAATGTGGCAAAAAGGAGCAACGTGGATTGATATTGGTGGAGAATCGACCCGCCCGAATGCGGATGCTGTTTCGATCGAAGAAGAACTTCAACGCGTCATCCCAGTTATCGAAGCATTGCGAGCATCAAATGCGGATGGACTCATCTCCATCGATACTCGTAGACCACAAGTTGCCCAGGCAGCACTCGATGCCGGAGCAGATTTGATCAATGACGTATCTGGATTGCGTGACCCTGAAATGGTCAAAATCGTTCTTGACAGCGGATGTGGCGTATGTATCATGCACATGCAAGGAACACCACAAACAATGCAAGACCAGCCATCGTACCTCGACTGTGCAAAAGAAGTCAGTTCACAATTACTTGAAACAGCACGTGGTTTAGTTGCCGCTGGCCATCCACCGGAGTGCATTGCACTTGACCCAGGTATTGGCTTCGGTAAAAAATTAGAACATAATATCGAACTCCTACAACGCCATGAATTATTCCGTGGAGTTGAGGGTTTTGCTGTACTCTGGGGAGTCTCCCGTAAATCCATAATTGGTGAATTAACCGGCCACACAAAACCATCAGAAAGGTTGAGTGGCACATTAGGAGTCGCTGCGTTAGCACATTTCGAACAAATCGATATTGTCCGAGTCCATGATGTTGAAGAACACATCGATGTATTCAAAGTTCTAAATGCACTTGACTAAAGTCCAATGCTACCCAATAATCCAGCAGCGGCAAACCATGCTCCTGCCATACTGCCAACATTGGAAAGGGAAGTCACCAACAACACTCTTCCAGCTTTATTGCTCCAAAAAGAACCCAAACTTTCGAGTTTGAGGAATTGTTGTAGGTCCTCTGCGGTTGGTTCTCTCATTTTCAGTTGAACATAGCCAGCAAACCAACCTGCTGCGAGAGTTGGATTCAATGAAGTGATCGGTGAAGCTGCTGCGGCTGTGAGAATCGCCAAAGGATGGCCACGGGCAAGCGCACAACCAATTGCTGCAAAGACCGCATTGGCTGCAGTCCAAACAGTGAACATTTTGAGCAAACTGAAACCTTCGCCATTGGCAATAAAATACACCATCAAACCCATTACAAAGAGAGGTATTAACCAAGGAATACTTTTGGAAAACCGTCCAGCTACTGGAAGATGTTCCAGTTCCTTTAATCCATCTTCATCGGGTCCAGTTGCATCTGTCAAATGCTTTTCAATACCTTTGAGGTGACCTGCACCAACAACTGCGAGAATCTTCTTGTCCGATGGAAGAGAAGAAATCTTCCCTGCAAGAAAAGCATCTCGTTCATCGATTAAAACAACACCTGCCCCTGGTGAGAACGTTCGTAATTCTTCCATGAGTGATGACAACAAATCCTGATCTTCCAGTAATTCGCCAACATTTGGTCCATCATCATCTTCATCATCTTCACCTAATAAAGACCAAAGAATTCGAACCTTTTCACGGAAACGCATTTTCTTCCAGGCTCGACGCAATGTTGTTTGGATATCACGGTCAATAAGTGCCACTTCAAGTTCAGCCGCTTCCGCTTCCTGAACTGCAACGAGTAATTCGGCCCCGGGCTGCTGGCCTTCATCAAGCCCCATTTTACGCTGCTCGGCAGCCAATAAGGACTGAAGAAGAACAAGAGGAGCCTTACCTTCCTTAACGACTTTCAGTAATCCTTCCTTGTCAAGACGGCGATTGCTGGTAAGTGCTTGATGACGTGAACCACAGAGCTCAACAGCGACAATATCAGGCTGATAGGTTTTGATCTGTTCCCGGACTGCATCGACACTTGCCGTCGATACGTGAGCAGTACCGAGGATTCGGAGCGTTGGTGAGATGTCAATAAGAGGCGTTTCCGACATCAGAGCACCTCACTTTGGAATAACAGTTGTAATTCTGAACCCATCGCTTCAACGGCCTTGACAGCTGCTTCATCAGGGTCGTCAGGAATGGATGAAAGAAGCACATCGAATGGAATTTGCCCACCGGCCAACGCTTTATGTCCACCTGACAAACCGCCTCCCCATTTTTCAGACAGAATCCGCCCGAGATGAATGGACTCATCTGTAGTACGGGCAGAAAGAATGATTTTCCCACGGCGTGGACCAAAGACAATGACTGTATCAATTCCTTCAGTAGGAAGAAGGAAGTCAGCAATTTGAGCCAATGAATCTCGGTTTGGCATTGAAGTAAGTGGAGCGAGTAAGGTCGATTCAAACAAGGAACGCGAACCCAATGCTTCTGCAAACGATTCAAGGGTTTCTTGTGAGCGAGGGGGCTCTTCTATAGAACGGAGCAAGTCTTTATCGACATAGGCATTCAACCAAGCTAAGGACCGAATGTCAACTGGATTGAAATCACGAGTGAAACCAAGGGTGTCAGTTCGTATACCAAAGGCAAGTGCTGTTGCAATACGTGCAGTAATTGGATGATTAAGACTCATGAGAAGACTCGCAACAAGCGAAGAGGTAGCCGAGAACTCGGGACGGACCAATGAGATGTCTGCTGCTACGGACTCTTCCAATGAATGGTGGTCAAGAACAATATGCGGCACACAATCATCTGGAAGTATATTGTTCGCACCCGGGCGATGGAAATCAACGGTCATGACAACAGCAGCATCGCGCAGAACATCCTGTACTTCCCAATCCAGAATCAGACGTCGAACCGGAATATCGAGCAACCGTACCATTGCACGGTTCTGTTGGTGCTCAATGAGTCCTCCATGCAAGAGTTCGGGAACAAGTCCCATTTGCTGAACCAAATCATACATTGCCAATCCAGCACCTAAAGCATCAGGGTCAGGATTATCATGGCAAAAAATGGCCACCTTAGATTGTGGCGGTATTGAACGAAGATAATGCAAAACGACACTTGCACCATCTTTTTGTTCCCAAGAACGAATACGGTCTTGCATAGCCGCAAAAGACACATCGTCGACACTGATGAGATCAATACCATCTCCTTCCAAGGGCAGAGTGGTGAGTATAGGTATATCCGACCAGTGGTTTTGTAATGCCGCTATTGGGGCTGTATCAGCCAATGCTTCAGGGTTGAGCAAAAGAACAGCCGTTGGCTTATGGGCATCAAGTGGGAGTGCGTTGAGTAGAGTTGGACCTGGGAGGGCTATGATTTCACAACCCTCTAATGGGCCATCAAGTGGGAGATTAGCAGCGAGACCAACCAGTATACTTCGGCTGCGTTCGGCACACCATTGACTCAAACGTATGGCGAGTTGACCAGAACCGATGATGAGAAACATAACTCGTCCCGTTCCTTATTTTTCCTCTTGCGGTTTGAAGTTACGCCCGAGATGCGCGATTATCGAACTCAAAATTCGATGATGACATTCTCGCGCTCATTAGCAAATACTTCGAACAGTTGACGGCGTTCACTGCCTTTCATGTTCGCAACAAATACTGTAGGGATCATTTGGATTGTTTTGTTAAACGCTGTTACAGATGAGTTGTAAAATTCTCTTCGGTCAGCAACTTGATTTTCAAGTGCTACCAATTGATTTTGCAAATTGATGAAAGAGGAATTAGCCTTCAAGTCAGGGTATTGCTCAGCAACCATGTTGATTCTTGGCATAAGTCCAGCAAACGCCCCTTCTGCGGCACCTACTGCACGTACGTCACCAGAAGAAAGTGCTCCAGCAGCGGATTGGCGGGCTTTAGCAAATTCCATGAATAAATCTTTTTCATGCTTTGCATAACCCTTTACCATGTTCACTAAATTAGGAATCATATCATACCGTTGTTTGAGTAAAACATCGATATCAGCCCAAGATTTATTGACATTTTCTTCGAGATTAATCAGTCTATTCCAAGTTGAGAAAAACCAAACGATGAATACGAGAAACACGAGTCCAACAATTAGTCCAACAATTAGTAGCATATCGGCCATGTTAAGTCCTCAAACCGCTATGCTATGAAACCATTGGTTTCGTCATAACAGGAGAGACAAGGTCTTCAAGTAAGAACTGTTGCAACGACCATCTCTGAATGATTAACTGAGCATGAGAAGAGATGGGCAACACCGAGGGATTCCAATGATTGCAGAAACTCTCATCATTTCGTTGGCCATTTTTGTTGTTGCTTTTTTATTCGCCCCTATCGGAATGGGTGGAGGGATGTTGTTCGTACCTTTACTCCACTATGGTCTAGGCTGGGAAATTAATGGCGCTCTCTTCGCCGTATCTCTTACACTTACACTTGTTGTGAGCTGGGGGAGTGGACTGGCCCACAGAAAAGAGAAACATTACGATGATGCATCCCTCAAAATCGGAATCAAAGGAGCTATCGTAGGCGCCATTATTGGAGTGGGCATCGTCGTACTCATCGGAGATAAAATGGATGTTGTCTTCAAAACTTTGAGCCTCATCATGAT
>JAPKCL010000198.1 GCA_028822955.1 Candidatus Poseidoniaceae archaeon | reverse complement strand
TTGAATTAACAACTACAGTCAGGTGCTCTACCAACTGAGCTAAGCGAGGTATTCCAACGCACCAACCTCCACTACTTAATCCTCATCAATCGAGAACAAGATGGAATATTGATACTGGGGCTGAAAAACCAAGGAAATGATTGGAGCGACCCTTACCTTATCATAGGTAGAGGTCATTGACACAATACGAGCGTGTTGGAATGAACAATCTACTGCCGAAATCGCCTTCTAAGATGTCTCTGAGAAGTGCGCGATTATATAGGGTAAGAGTAGGCTCTCGGAATCAGGATGTGTAGGGATGGGACCCAGTACTTCAGGAACTGAAAACAACACACTCGCCGATATGGTGAACGAGATGGCCAAAGAGGCAAAGCGCGGAGCAACAACTCTCATGGATGAGGAAGTTGGATCGTTAGGCGTACCAAACCCACGTATCCTTATCGTTGGCTGTGGTGGTTCTGGAAACAACACACTCAACCGTATTACTCACTTAGGAGTTGAAGGCGCAGTCACCGTTGCCATCAACACCGATAAGCAACATTTAGACCACACACGGGCTTTACAGAAACTCCTGGTTGGCCGTCATATTACCCGTGGACTTGGTGCTGGAGGCGATCCTTCGACCGGCCGAAGATGTGCTGAAGCAGGCCGTGAAATGATTCGTCGAATTGTCACAGGTGCAGACCTTGTCTTCATCGCCAGTGGATTGGGCGGTGGCTCAGGGACTGGAATTTGTCCGATTGTTGCAGAAGAAGCGAAAGCTGCAGGTGCTCTTGTTGTTGGAATCGTTACAACGCCATTCCATGTTGAACGCCGACAACGCATGACAAAGGCACTCGAAGGTTTGGAATCACTACGCCGTGTAGCAGATGCAGTCTTAGTTCTTGATAACAACCGTTTGTTGCACTATGTGCCTCACCTTCCATTGGACGAGGCATTTTCAATCATGGACCAATTGGTCGCTGAAATCGTCAAAGGAATTGTCGAAACCATCACCTTACCTTCACTGATCAATCTTGATTTCGCTGACGTTCGAGCCATTATGGCGAACGGTGGTGTTACCATGATGCTCTACGGAGAGAGTGACCGTGGCCCAGAAGAAGTGGTTCATGAAGCACTCAATCACCCCTTGTTAGATGTTGACATCTCTGGTGCAACTGGCGTTTTGATTCACGTTACTGGTGGCCGATACATGACATTGGATACCGCTTCTCAAGTGGTTGACTTGCTGACTTCAAAGGTCAGTGAAGATGCAAATGTCATCTGGGGTGCTCGTCAAGATGCTGGATTTGGTGATACCATCAAGGTCATGGCCATTATTACCGGTGTCGGTGGAACAGATTTGCGTACTGCTCGTATGCAGCCGAATTTACTCGGTGATGCTTTGCGATTAACCCAAGACCAAGGCGGAGTCAAGCGTAATGACGACCTTGGTTTCCAACGGTTTGATTGAATTTTAACCATTTCTTTGCCCATTGGAGCAAAGTCGAGGATTCGTAAGCGTCAAATGTATGAGGCTTCACATCTCAACCATGCGAGCCAAGACCCTTGTGGCACTTCTTGTAACTGCTTTGATGCTAACACCTGTTCAGGCAGGCGATGTTACCGTCTCACAAAGCGAACCTGCAGAAGACCCAAACCAACCGAATGCAAACAACACCACGATGTACATGTGGAGCAATGGAATGGCGACTGAATGGACTCACTTCAATACCAATGAAACAGAATCGGTTGAAGAAGGAGAACTCACTGAAGAAAAAGACAACGGTCTTATCAATATCAAATA
>JAPKCL010000089.1 GCA_028822955.1 Candidatus Poseidoniaceae archaeon | reverse complement strand
TGGAGTCAATGGTCCTTCGACCCATGCGAACTTAGGAACTGTGTGGGGCTTTCACCTCTCCCGGTTGAGTTATGAGTTTTCATCATCGATAATGGGTATGGAAGTGGCCTATGTAGGCGGCGCCGTTGTAACCAATCATCCAGAATTTGAATCATACATTGTCGTGGCACCTTCTGACCGAGGTGGACCCGGCCCGAGATTTGCAGCAACTATTCCTTCACTCCATCCAACCCAAGACAGTGTAAGTGGCGCAGGTACTATGAACTTAGATATCGAACTTGTTGACCGTTCGTCACTGGCCTCAGCAGTCGCATATGAGGTCCGACGTGGATGGTCAAACCCGTATGGAGTGGCCATTGCCGATGCTTCAGCAGACGGTCTTGAATCAAGCGAAGATTGGACTATTTTCCCAGGCCGAATCGATTTACTCACCGACTATGTCGGATGGGTGCCAGACCCATCGTATGCTACCACAGAAGCGGTATGGCATACGAATGGACAACCGATTCAGTTCACTTTACAAATGTCGACACTGAATGCCCATATGACCGAGGTGATTTCATGAAGCGAGATGCACTAAAACAAGATGAACGGGCAGCTGCAACAGAGTTAGGGTATATTTTCACGTTCCTGCTTGGAGTATTGCTCCTCACTATGTTCAGTTTGTGGGCATATGAAATTGAAACTGCGACACGGGAACGATGGAATGTAAATGCAATTCAATCAAATCTCGACGACCTAGCGGCCGCAGTTGAAAGAGCAGATGAAGCAAGCCGAATGGGGTCAGTTGACTACGCAGAAAAGGTAACATGGCGATTAACTGAGGCGGATGAGCATCGAATGACCCTTGTCTTGACTGATACCACAATTGAATTGATTCACGATGGAGGAACTTTAGATTCCAATGTGTCAATTTCAGGAACTGGTACTGGAAGCCATGAGGGAACCGTTGTTCTTGCTGGAGTGACTTCAGTGTGGATTGTGCATTCAGATGGTATTACATCTCTTGAATACGATCGACCTCAGTCGAATTCTTGACTCATCGACGCATAACTGCTGCATGGACTTGTGCTTGCACTTCTCGCATTCTTGATTTTGCACCAAGCTCTCTAAATACGGACAAAGCACGTTGTAAATATTCCATTCGACGAGGCTTGTCAGGTGCAACCCCACCCAAACGAGAGAGCAGCTCTCCAATTTGCATACGCAAGTCATTTGCTTCAGCAATGACCAGGGCTTCGCGATAATGCTCCATCGCATCTTCGGCTCGACCAGAGTCCTGTAGAACCTCACCGAGCAAAATCGTGATTTCAACTAATGAGAGCAAATCACCTGCTTCACTCATTGTTTCAAGTGCTGTAGAATAATGATGCGAGGCTACATCAGCATCCCCTACCTTGGCATAATACCGCCCAAGAACAGCTTGGGCCCGAGCATGGAGTAAGGGGTCATCTCCGCCATCTGTATTTTCGAAGGCTTCGAGTGCATGGATTCGAGCTCTGTCAATTTCATCAAGCTCAATAAAGGAACGAGCAAGTGTAAGTTGTGTACCAATGAGTTCGGGGTCGTTTGAACCTTTGAGGATAGCCTCGACTTCACCATATGCTTCCAATGCCTTTGGAATGTCATTCTTTCGTCGTAGCAAATAACCCATATTATTGTACGAACGAGCAGCCCCTTTGGCATCTCCAAACTCAATAAACTTCTCAAGTGCATCATGATGCATACTCAGTGCTTTGTCGGTATCGCCTTGTTTGAGAGCGATGTCAGCCAAAGCCGAGAGAACTTCCGCATCAAGACGAGTTACCTTCGAAGATGTATCAAGGGTTTGTGTTGAAAGGAATATGCTCTCTGCCTCTGCAAATCGTCCGAGAAGGACAAGAATTTCACCACGGAGTTGCAATACTCGCATTTGAACAGAGGTATCGAGTGAATCCAATGAAAGACTTTCCATCAGGCCAAGCAATTCCATATGGCCTTGTGCGATGAGGTCCCTTCCTTCGTCGGCGATCAGTAATGCTGCATCGCCATCTTCTCCGGAACGAATGAGATGGTAGATTCGTTCAATGACAATACCTGCCGTAAAGTTCTGCTTTTGATACCAAGTGTGGCACTTTGTATGGAATTCTTTCTTGGTATTCTCATCAAGACTCCGCAAGAGGAATTCACGAATCAAATCGTGAACATCGTAGGAGTCGACATCTCCCTGCCGTGCAAGCCCTTGTTCAACCAATGAATCGAGCTCATCGGTATCCAAACCCTGTTCAGCCAGCGCACTAAGAAGCACAGGCTCTCGATAAATTGCAAGAGCAGAAAGTACACGCTTTTGTTCAGCACTCAACTTTGAAAAGATTTCAACGGTGACATAATTTTCCAATGTTTCGTGGAATGCTCCTGCTGAAGCGCCTCGGTTGATCAGTTCTAACACCAAGGGGTGACCACGAGATAAACCGTGGATGTGCAGCCATTGTTCATCACCAAGGTCTTCGAAACTGCTCAAGAGTTGACGGCCAGCATCAGAATCAAGTCCATCAAGCGGGAGAACTAAGCTCGCAATTCGACCTTCTGCATCCTTTGCGGGGACAACAGGTTTGAAAGAACGTGAAAAGATGACAAGACCAATTTCTTCTTCACTTCCAAGCAAAGCGAGTGACATTGCTTGGAAAGTTTGGTGGAGAGTGGTATCGGCGACTTTATGGAAATCATCGATGACAATCAATGTTGGAGTGCCTTCTAAGCAGTCAACAAGTAATCGTGCTGCATCCGCAGGTTGTGGAACTGGAGTCGCAGCCAAATAATCAGAAAAACTTGAGTCTCCAATGTTCGATAACCAATCGGCAACAGCCTCAAAAAAGGAGCGTGAACCTTCCCAATCTTGACATCGGTGATACAAAAGATTGCGACGATGCATAAAGCGTTCAATGAGCTTTGAGGCAATGGTCGTTTTACCAATTCCAGCAATACCAGGCACCAATAAAGTAGTCGCACGAGCATCAATAAGACTCGCCATATTATCCATTTCCTTTTCCCGGCCATAGAAATGCCGTAGACGAGGCAGGTCACCGAGTGATGTCACAAGTTGCTTTTCAACATGTTTTGAAAGGTCCCTCTCAACCAAGTCAGCCGACAAGGTGCGGGTATCCAATACACAGTTCTCATCCATGTAGCGAATGATATCAACAGGACGCATTGAGAAATTAAGATGGTCATTGAGTTCACCTAAAGTTGAATGAATGATTGCTCCATCATCCATAATACTCCTCAGTTCAAAATTTCGGAGTCGTGACCATGTATCTTCAGAAACATTGATTCCAGAATCAGTCAAGAAATACGCTTTGCGCTTTCGAGACACACCTGAAACGTGGGCTTGCCGCTCAATCAAAAGACCTTCATCTTTCAATCCTGCAATCGCTCGGGGAACATTTGACCGAGCAATAGCAACCGCATTGGCAATACCCATCTGTGAAAGAGCGAACGGAACTTCAACACTGCTTTTGAAATCCGAATAATCAAGCAAATGCAAGAGAATTCTCTCTTGGACACCAGGTTTAGGTTGAAGAGCCATATTCTTATCTCCCTCTTATCTCCTCTTCAATACTTCCGATTTAGTGAGCCGTAGATGCTTCACTGATTCGGAGTATAATTTGGGTCTGGAACCCAATTATTTGTTTCTGCATCCCATATCCATCCAGGATGCTGCGCAGCCTGTGGGACGGCAGCAACAGCAATTGGCTGTGCCGCAACAGGAGTCATTGCAACTTGTGATGATGGGAGAACGGCTGGTTCTTGACGAGTTTTGGTCCAAGCATAGGGATCAACCTCTTGTTCCTGTGAAGCGAGCATTTCAGCCTCTTCATCCAGTTCATCGTATTCGACTTGCAAGAAGAACATTCCAACGCCCAAGAGAAGGATAACACCAATAATAATCGCTGCAATCAGTCCAATGTTGGAATTTGAGTCCTCACCATCTCCAACACTTAATTGGAACAAAGCATCTGAGTTTTCACCCGGAAGAGTAAACACTTGGTCATCCATTTCAAAGATGATATTGCGTGCACCCTCGTTTCCAGAAAGCTGACTGCTTGAGATTTCCATACTCCAAGTCGCATCAGCCTTGACACGGGTTTGGTTAATACGTACACCGTTCAAACTGTCATACCGAGCTTCGACAAGACTGTTTGGCAATCCTTGACCGCTGAAGTATGCAGGATTCGCAGGATTCAGGGTACCCGTTCCTTCTCGAATTACGTTGAATGAAACTTCAACAACAACGATGTTGACTTTGTAGGAATATGCAACTGAGCCATAGGAATCTCTTGCTTCAAACATCAAGCCAACAAGTGACCATTCTGCGATATCATTTGAAAGACCAGTTACGTATGCTGGGTTGTATTTTACAACACCATCTGAATTGAAGGTCAGATAATTCCCATAATCATCATCATCCAGGTTTGTCAAATCATCATAGACATCGAACACAAGTCCATTGGTACTACTGGCAGTAGGACCATCTGGGTCGGAGAAGTGGTCAGTCAAGTCGATACTGATTCCACCATTGCAACGGTCTTGCTTTGTAGGGTTTGAATCGCAGAACAAAGTGATTGTACTAACCCAGTTAGTTGAATTGAACTCTGGAATCAGATTATCTGCATCACTTGGGTTGTCGATTGTAATACGGATACGTTCTTCATTCGAGAAATCCATTCCATCCCATGCTTTGATGAGTAATTCATATTGTTGGTCGTGAATGAGGTTTGAAGTATCCCAAGTGGTGTACCATGCCCCGTTTTGGGCGAAGGTTGTCACTGGATTAGGACCGTTATTGATCTCGGCACCACTTGCCAAATCAAAGATGGATATTTCGACACGTGTTACAATTCCGTCATTATCCAAAGCGACACCTTGAATCAATTGAGTGTCACTAGCTCGGAGAATATCGGAGTTCAATGGTTCACTCAATTGAACAAATGGAATTGCATTGTCTGTGTTCACGCTGATTGAACGGCTCTCATAGTTACAATCCATCCAACCGGTCTTAATGTTACAGAAGTCACTGTCAGATGCCCAAATTCGGAAATCGTAATCGCCGGTTTGAAGGTCTTGGAAAATCCAATCATATGCCCAAGCAGTCGAACCTGGAACATTGAAATTGGCAGTGTAGTTATTCGGTCCGTTAATCTCAAACCAAATGGAGTTGATATCACTGCCCCAAGTGCCAGTGTAAGGGTCACTTGCAGTACCAGTGAACGTTACTTTGCCGTTGTCGTGAGATGTTCCATCGTTTGGCGTGTCAACCAAAATACTTGGTGCCACGAGGTTGAGTTTGTACTTACGAACTTCGACTGGTGAATAATCCAATCCGTCGTATGAACGGACACGGAAGGTAACATCGCCTTCACCCTCTGGGTGTGCTGACATTTCCCAATCAAAAGCCCAGGTTTTGAATGGATGGTTTGACTTTGAGATTTCTCCGCCTGAACCAGATGCGTCCACAGCGGAATACCAATCAGTCGAACCTGGAGGTTGTACTTCAACACGCTTAATTAATCCAAATTGGTTCGCATATCCAATGTAATCGGTGGCGTACGGTCCAGAAATACCGTCCCATGAAGAGCCGGTAAGAGTAACAGTTGTTGCAAACGAGAATCCATCGTTTTGGGTGACAGTAACACTCGGTTTGAGGTTATCAAGATTGATCACATCGTCAATCGAACCACTGAGAACAAAGTCGAATTCTTTCTGACCCTTTCCAAACATGTATGCCTCAACAGAGTAAAATGGTAATTCACGGCCGCCTGTACAATCGATATCTTCAGAATCTACTTTGGTATCTCCATCGTTGTCGTAGCCATCTGCACATGAATTTTCATCGATGAACACTGGATTACCTTGGCCGTCTGTAATTCCAGGAATTTGCACATTACTTTCACCAACTCTGTGATTCCAATTACGGTCGAGTAAGAAATCAGACGGTAGAGAGACTTCTGGTGTAAACCCAAATGCATCGGTTGTAAGTGTGTAGAGAGGTAGGCCGGTTGCGTCACGAATAACAACGGTTGCGTCTACAACGTTACTGTTCTTGGCTTTGACTTGGTAGCGAACTAATTCACCTTCTCGAACCTGACTACCCCAAGCAGAGTTTTGATTTTGAACGTGAATCTTGGATGAATCGAAATTCTGCAAATCTGCATACGAGAAGACGGTTGAGTTGTCGATGACTTCGAGCGCCATTGGCATGAATGCTGGAGGCATAATAGCCGTTGAAGGGACGAGCAGACATTCATCAATGACATACGGACATTCTGGACCGAGCCATCGGAGAGATACTGGATACAATTCGTTTCCACCGGCATCAGGAATAAACTCTGATTGAACAATAACTCGTGATTCAGTAATGTTGTAAACCTGCGATGCATTGCTGTATGAATTACCAGAGAAGTAGGCAATTGAGCCATACTTGCTACCATAGTTATCATCATACATCGAAATATTTGCTGCAAATCCGGAGACCTCCATGGTATTTCGTTGAGCATTGACGATACTGCCTTTGATTCTCATTCCATCGCCACCGTTGTTGGTAACTGTGTTGTCATAGAGTGTCGCTGAGGCCATGAACATGTGAATGGCAGGGCAAGCAAAATCTCCATCATACATTTGAGAGTTACAAACGCCAGTGTTATTCGAGATTTGATTGTTAGCAAAATACAATCGGGCTGCAGTAGGTGTTGGAACGTTCCATCCTTGGTCTTCAAAGTGGTATTCTCCAATCAACACTGCCTCTTTAGCAGTATCTTGAATTGTGTTGTTTTCTGCGCTTACATCGGAAGTACCGTAAATCCACAACCCGTTCCAGCCACCAATTGGGCCGATTACGTTATCATTAGCAGTGACAATCGAGGAGCGGATACCGAATCCGGAACCTTCTGCTGCCCCTGATATTGTGTTACGGTTTGCTTCAACAATAGCTCCATCGTAAGCGGTAATTCCAGAACCATCTGCTGTGA
>JAPKCL010000197.1 GCA_028822955.1 Candidatus Poseidoniaceae archaeon | reverse complement strand
TTCAATCCGGACTTGGTGATTTACCATTTACCAATTGGATGGAATGGGATAATCTCACTCGACCAGATCTAAATGATTCTGATGAAGACAGTGTGTCGTATTCAACGGTCGTTTCAAATGGCTTAGTCGTGTATCATGAACAAGACTTCAATCTCACAGATGGCCGTGAAGTGTTCAAGTACGGAATCAATCCGAGTGACAATGATACCGATGGTGACATGTTGCCTGACTGGTATGAATATTCGAAAGCATGGAATGAATCGAACGATAATTTCAGTTCGCTGTTACAAATCCGTGTCGTTTGGATTGATGCTGCGACTGGTGGCGCTTGTTCGACCGATACAGATTCATGTTTACCGTTATCGCAACAAGGTTCGGAAGGAATTCTTTCCCGACCAGACCTCTCTTCAACTTGGTTTACTTTGAACCCGGCAGACCCTGTTGATGCAAATTATGACCCCGACCAAGATGGGAATTGGGATTGTTCTGGTGCAGGATGTGTCTATGAACCGTATACCAATTTCCAAGAATTTTATGGCATCACAGACGCAGACCTTTCATCCCCGAATGCCGTTCGGCTCAGCGGTATGATTTATGATGGGGGAATTGTGCTGGAATGGTGGCAATTACGTGCAGCCCTTTTGAAACTTGATTCCGATGGCGCAAGTACTGAGAACTATTTGAAAATGGACAAATCCTTTGGAAATGATATTCGATTTGCTTACATTGTCGATGATAGAGATACAAATTTCCTTGTCCTTGATTCAAACGATGATGAAATCCATTTGGCTGGAAACCGGACAGATAGTTGGGAGATTTACTATACTGGTTCGCCCAATACTGCTCCAGTTCGAGGAGTTGGAGAACATGAATTCGGCTGGTATCTTCTCGATTTAGATAATGATCACATTGCTGAAGGCTCAGATCCTATGAACTGGGATACTGATGGTGATTGGATGGTCGACTGGTTTGAAGTTCATGATGATGAAGAGGATGGTATCCGTGGTGATTCTTCACCAATCCGATATGATTCTCGTCAAACGGGATGATTTTGACTCACCTGTAAGCGTATGGTTCAAAGACCAATGGCTCTAAGCCTGTAAAAAGGGGGGCAGACATGCAGAACGATTTGACCAACGGCCGCGGAGTAATGTTCGTACTCTTTTTCATAATGGTCTTGTCTCCGATGGGACCAATGGCAGACGTTGTTGTCGGCTCTGCTGATGCTGCAGGCGTGTCTCGTCACATTTACTCCCTTCATGATGGTTCCAGTGAATATGTCGCCCTCTATCAAGGTGCGAACCCCGATGTTGGCGCTATGGTCTCACTTCCAAAGGGTGCTTTAGTTACCGAAGTTTCGATGACACTTTCTGGTGCTTCTGCGACTGGGTGGAGTCAAACTGTTACCGATGACCGTGATGAGTGGATTGAAGGTACTACTTCAGCAGCGGATGCACGGAGTGGAGAATTGGGTCTTGCCTTCTCCAACCGATCCACATCTTTCTTCCCACATAGCTATGATGAACTTGAAAACCCTTCATCTGATGCCTGGCTTGACAATGGTTCGTACGCTGTTCGCCAACCACACACTTCAAACTCGACAGAAAGCAGATTCTCTCAACAGGCTCTCAAGACTTCTTCCAATCTTATGAAGCAGAGCCAAGGTGCAATTCTGAAGCATCACGATTGGCTGTTTATGTCTACCTGGAGTACTTCGACATTCCAGAACATTGTCCATCGCCTTTACCCGAACAATGCTACGAAAGAATCCGTCATTACCCTCGACCAAGGTCAATGCACACTACCT
>JAPKCL010000196.1 GCA_028822955.1 Candidatus Poseidoniaceae archaeon | reverse complement strand
AGGTCAGGTGGAGTATCTGCTCGGACATCATCCCTCATACGCTCACCAAGTTGCCCTGCGTAGGGGGGGTTCTCAAGGCTTGTTGTATTCTCATTGAGAAACAAGGCCAATTGCGACACTACTTTCACGCTTCATGAAGGAATAAATGCGCATTCCAAGACTTCGTGCAGTATCTGCTGCGAGTGTCGAGCAAGCACCTATGCAGACAATAGTTCCGATGCCAGAACGGGCTGCTTTGGCAACGATATCCCATCCACACCTACCTGAAAGGAAAAGTAATTCTTCATCAAAAGAAACATCGTTGATTAATCCGCTACCAACGGTTTTGTCTACGGCATTATGCCGACCAATATCCTCTCGAAGGCACCTCAAACCATGTTTGTGACTCCAAAGTGCCGCGGCATGCATACCACCAGTTTCGGCAAAACCAATTTGGAGTGTTTTCATCGACTCTAATGCATTGAAAAGAATATCATGTTGAATTGGCAAATGGGTGTGTGAATACATCGGCAAACCATCCATCAATTCTTCCAATCCATCAGCATTGCAAGCTCCACAAGATGAAGTGATCACTCGCTGATTGGAATCCGGTGGGGATATTGATTGGTTGATTGATACATTCACTGCTCCACTCAAAGTTTGTTCTGATACAACCTCAGCCTCTGGGAAAAAACCGTACCCTTCACTGTATGCGTGACCGAGAAATAATTCCTTTAGATCTACAGGTGTTCCGAGTAAACTCGCAATTTTAGTTTCATTTGAATGTAAGTGAATTAAGGTTTCACTGGCCAATTGGTCTTCTGCAAGGTGAGAACGTCCTGCGGAATAACGGTGAATCCCAACACGGCGGCTACGCTCCATGATTGGCTATACAAACTCAACTTGAAGTCTCTTCGGATTCATCAGGCCGTTCAATATCAAAAAACTCGAATTGTAAATCGACTAATTCGCTACTTGATTTCGCCTCAGCGTACGCGTCTAAAGGCTCCTTGTTAAGTTCGAAAAAGCGTTCACCCCAACGAAATGCCCCAAGAACCTCTCTGGCCTGTTCTCTTTCGCCGATGAGATACAGTACGGTTGCAAGTGCCTCGGCTGTTGTAAGACGACCCGGTTTCCCCCAATTGACGGGGTTTGCTGCTAAGAGGAGTGGTAGCATGCGAGGTTGAAGCCTCGTTTTATTCATAACTTGACGAACACTTTCTTCAATGTGCGCCCAACTGCAATCAAGTCCAACAAGTGAGCCGCCCTTGAGAAGTAATTGATGATCTTCGGGTCCAAACACTTTACCGCACAATGGTTCCAAAATTATGCCTCTTTTCGGCAGAGTATTGAGGCGTTTGTGAAGTCGTAGATTTCCGCGTTTTGAGGCAAGAACTGCGGTATTTTTCTTGGGGTCATCCTGAGCAAGCCAAACCGCATGAACAGAGATCTTAGGCATAGAATCACCTGAGATCGTCAAGGTAATCGCCAAGCGTCATCCCGCGCCCAGTTGAATTGTCAATTCGTTGAGTTTCAGAAGCCGTGGAAGCCTCGTAGAGTGTGATAGAAAGGACCCTTTCGAATTTCTTGAGAACAGAGTCAGTAGGCCTTTTTCCACTTTCTGTCGATTTGATAATATTAACTGTTTCCGCCATTCGTTTGCCGAGTGTAGATTGGTTCCAACCCTTCGCCTTACGAGCTGCAGTGATACGTAGAGCATAATCGTCGACGAGTTCCAAAGTTGACTTCAGCATGATGTCTTTGCCTTTCTTACCCTTCGCCGAATATGGAGTCAGGTGGGCAGGGCGTGCATTCATACTTTGAGCACGTGCTAAGCCGGG
>JAPKCL010000195.1 GCA_028822955.1 Candidatus Poseidoniaceae archaeon | reverse complement strand
TTCCTTTTCCGTCACCATACCGGATTTGACCACTTGGCAAACATGCCCTGATGGCTCATGTGCTTCGGTAGAACTCCATCATAGAGAAGCAATGCCAAGCCTAAATCTACCGAACTTCCTTGATACATATGTGATTGAATCCGGTGCTGGCTCTTCGAATACCTACAATGCTTCTTCTCAAATGAAAGTCGGTGCAGTTGCGTATAATCGACAAGCCATTTCGCTCATTCGAATTCCTCTTGACTCAATTCCACAACCTGTGAATGCTCGCGTTACTTCTGCCCAAATCAATCTCTATTCGGAATTCTCATCACCCACTGGAGAACCTATTGCTGTACGTCCAGTCTATCAGAACTGGACTACAGATGCAAACGGTACCACCTATGACGGAACCAATAATTGGTCACAAATAGGAGGGCGTGATCTTGGCGTTGACCTTGGCGCCTACGTTGATTTACAAGATTCGGTTAGTGCTGGATGGATGACTTGGGATGTTAGTGAGGCGGTTCAGGCCACGCTCGATGCAGGCTCATCGACCCTTTCATTGGCATTGTACGCTTCCAATGATATTACGGCCTATTCTAACGGCCCGAATGTGATAACCTTTACTTCAACCGAAGGTCTTTCCTCTCAACACCCATGGTTAAACTTGACTTGGTCCAATGGCACCAATCCAGTTCCAACTACAACTGGTGTGAATGCTGGTCCAGCAAATAATTCGCTTTCATGGGACATGAACTCACATGCATTATTACCAGATACAAGTCCAGAATTCAGTTGGTCTCATACATCTCCGAATTCAGTTGATGCTTGGCGAATCCACATCTTTTCGGATGCTGATGATGATATGGCTGGCCGTTACACATATGATTCACGAGATAACCCGAGTTTGTTTGACCTTCAAAACCTTACCTTTACTCCATCATTGCCGATTGACTATGTTCAAACAGTTCGGTGGACCGTACAACCCGTTCAGGCAGGAATGATTGGTCCACAAAGTGTTTCTACAATCTTCCATGTCCCCGACACTGACTCCGGAGAAATTGATTCAACACATGCTTGGGTTTCACTTCAGGAGGGTACTATTGTTGAGTCGCAAAACTATCCACTCATTACTCAAGACACCTTTTTGGATGGAGGGAATACTCTCGTCAATCAAGGGAGTACTCCATATCTTGCAGTCGGACAAAGTCCGAGTAACAGCATTCTGCGTTCTACGAGTTTGATCGAGATTGACTTTTCGACCCTTCCCCTTCCAACTTCATATGAAGTGAATAACGCATCATTGGAACTAACCGTTGTTGCCGGTTCTGACGATATTTTCGTTACCGTTTCAGAAATGATTACCGGCTGGAATGAAGCTTCAAACTGGGCTCATCCTGGAAATAACACCACCTCATGGATTGGAACCGGTGCTTATCATTCCGCAGACTCTCAAATCCCTGAAACCAATGGGTTTTGGATTAACTCAACCGATGTCTTTGAAATTAACATTACTTCAATGCTTCAACATGCTATCGAACGAGGGCAAGAAAGTTTGAACATTCTCATTCAACCTGAAGAAATCGATGGCACTGTCGATGGTACATACTACATCGCAAGCAGTGAATACAGTGGTATTTCTGCCCGTCCGAAATTGACAATGACGTATGAACTCACTTCACCATGGTCGCCTTTGAGTCCAACGAACATTGGGCCAGTTGATGGTTCCACGCTCTGGAACCTCTCCGCCCCCAAGCCAAGCGGCGCTGATATGTTCAGCACCAATTGGTCAAGTTCTTCAACCATTCGTGGATCGCTTGCACCACAAACAACCCATTGAGTTTGGTTGG
>JAPKCL010000088.1 GCA_028822955.1 Candidatus Poseidoniaceae archaeon | reverse complement strand
ATTTGGACCAAGTGTTGGATTGCCGAAGTCCCATGGGTCATAGATTCCAACAACCGTCAAATTTGTCGCTGTCATTTCCATTCGGCAATAAACCATTTCATTCTGCTCAGGAGTTACTTCTCCATCGCAGTTTTCGTTGGTAACAGTCGCTTCAAGCAGAGTGGATTCATCGACCACATAATGGAATGTGAAAGAGTCAAGAACATCTCCAACATTGGCTTTGGCTTCCGAAGCAACTGTCGAAGGGAGAATGACACCACGCTGAGCACTCATGTTTTCTGGTGTTGGCCATTCGCCCATTCCAGCGATAATATTCTCCCCCAACCGGTCTGCAAACTCTCCATCAAAGGCTCCAGGTCCTAAAAAGCGGACCGAACGTTGCGTGGAAATTGGTGGACCTGCGTCAGCAAGTTCCGGATAGTCAAAAGTCACGTTGCCCCAATAGGGATTCGCATCATCGGTAATCGCAACCATTTCAAGAGGTTGAGCGACAATAAATTCTTGATTGAAAAAACCTCCGCTGTGAATGCCTTGACGTCCTAAAACAAGAGTACAATCGCTGAATTCAGTGAATTCAATCATCAGTTCATCACACACATTGAGCATCGTTGTCGTGTTATTCGACCAGCCAGTGGCATTTTCTACAGGAGTTCGAGCAAATTCGATTTTCGCATCGAACGGTTCGTTCTTGAGAGATTCTTCAAAGAAAAGTTGTGAAAGACCAACACCGTATGCAAGAACGGTGGTGATGACAAGGGATGCAAGGAAGACGCCTGCAATAACTGCCAAACCTCGTTCTTTACCGCGCCATGCACTCAAGCCAGCAAGCCGAAGTTTCCCAGGTGCCTCAGTCACTTTGTGCATAATTCGCATAGGCAAACTCTGTGAAGGTGCAAAGTCAGAAGGTTCCAATATCATAGAATGGTCTCCTTTGGTCATTCTTCTTCACCTCCATCTTGTTGCTCTTCTTCATCCAAGCCCCAAGCAGAACGAATGTCAGAGGCTTCTGTTTTGCCGTCATTCAACAACAGCATACGATCTGCATTTGATGCCAAGTCAGGGTCGTGAGTAACCATCAGAATGGAAATAGGATTTTCTTCATCATGACAGAGTTCTTTGAATAACTGTAACACTTCTTTTCCACTCGCAATATCAAGATTGCCTGTCGGTTCATCAGCCAGAAGGATAGGACGGTTTCCGGCAATAGCACGAGCAATAGCAACCCGTTGTTGCTGACCACCTGAAAGTTGGTCTGGGATGTGATTCATTCTGTCTTCAAGTCCGACTTTACCGAGGGCGATGCGTGCTGCCTCTTCGGCCTCTTTGGCGCTCATACCGGCTAATTCCAACGCTATTGCCACATTATCGAGAGCAGTGAGGTTGTCGAGTAAATGGAAGTCTTGGAAAATCCAACCAACGTAATCACGTCGAATGTTGACCACATTGGAAGGACTTTTCTGACCATACTTTTCGCCATCAAGGTCAATTTCACCACCATCGCCGGCAAGTAATCCACCGATAATATTGAGCAGTGTCGATTTACCGGAACCCGAAGGTCCCATCAAAGCGACCATCTCGCCTTGTTGAATGGTCATATCCACGCCTTTGAGGACCTGTAGTTTGTTGGAACCAGACCCAAAAGTCTTCGTGAGGTTGTTAACTTGTAGCATTTCCAGTTCACCTAATTCTATATTTTTCTGAATCAATATATCAATACATGTTTTGCAATCACTTATTGATGATAGGCAAAAATGCATTTGCAGCCTTTTCAGCTGCATTCGCAACATCGTCTAAACGTTGTAGGATTCGATACATGTGCATGGCAGCCAAAGGTGTGTCATCTCCTTCAGAAAAG
This sequence comes from Candidatus Poseidoniaceae archaeon, assembly GCA_028822955.1. GTDB lineage: Archaea > Thermoplasmatota > Poseidoniia > Poseidoniales > Poseidoniaceae > MGIIa-L1. Next base: position 5,302 of record JAPKCL010000088.1, on the reverse strand, counting down.
ACATAGGCTGCAGCGGTACTTTCGCATTCATCTGCTTCGTGTTCAAGAATATTTACTTGAAGAATTAAATCTTTGAGAGCGACTTGTTGCTTAGGAGCAAATCCAGACTGTGTTAAAATATTGAGCTGATCCACTGTTTCAGAATACTTTTGAACGGTTCGATGGACTGATTCTGCCATCGCTTTCAGATTCTCTCTTGCTTTGTCATCAACCATCAATTCTCTGAATGAAATCTGTTCGGCCACATTTTGTGCATAATCTGCAATTCGATCTTGGCGTGAAAGCATATGCAAGAAGGTATCTCTGCCGATTGCAATTCGAACTCCGGTTCCAATGCGATTGCGTAAATCTGTTTTGATATTGTCAGCATCCAATTCTGCAGAAATTGTTTCAGAGATATATTTGCTTGCATCATCACCTTCCGATGCAGCAGTTACTGCGGTAAGCATGTGTTCAACCGTCTTTTCAACAGCCTTTGCATGCTGGTAAAACATATCAAATGGAGTTGAATCGAGTGTATCATAAGGGGTTGTGTCAACCATATCGCCTTTGTCCTCTTCCTTTTTGTCAGGACGCATAACAATTGCTACAGTTAATCCGATGGAGGCCAGTGTTACGATTGCTACATTTACCGGTGCTCCCGCAAAGAGAATCACGAACATAACCGCTCCTGCACCGGCTATTGGTAGACTTGCTACCCAACTTGCAGCGATTTTTCCAAAGACTCGGAAATCAACGGCGCCTGCACCACCTGCTAGGCCAACACCAACAACTGCACCAACTAAGGTGTGGGTTGTCGAAATAGGAACTGCCAAGAACGGCATTGAGAAAATCAGTACAGTTGTTGCTGCCCCAAACTCAGCAGCAAACCCTCTCGAAGGTGTAATGTGAGTGATTTTCTTACCGATCGTATCCATGACCTTGTAGCCCCATGTTGCAACACCAATAGTAATTCCAGTACCACCTATGAGTAAGAGGAATAACGGGACTCCGACATCGCCATCGGATAAAACTCCGCCCGCAGATGTTGCAATATCCCATATCGCTGCCATTGGGCCGATTGCATTTGCAACATCATTTGCACCGTGTGCAAATGCTACATAACATGCAGTAATAATTTGCAACCAAATGAAGACACGTTCACTCCCTTCCATTCCTTCCTCTTTGAATTGATAACGGCGAAGGACAAGATACAGAACCGTGCTCGCTAGAATTCCTATTGCCAATGCAACCGCTAGACTGTTAATTGGAATCCAAGCATCATTGGCGAAAGGATTGAACGTCGAACCCTCTTTTGCAGGTAACCATTTCTTTTTATCGATATATCCGGCATTGTCAAGATTCGAATAGAACCCTTTGAGTGCTTTGAATTGGAATGCTAGACCTAAAACAAAAAATGTAGGTAAAGCGAGAATTGGGGCTAATCTTTTGGTCTGTCCAAGTGGATCTTCATTGTTAAAAATGAGCCGTTTAATCACGAAGAACGAGACAAATGCAAGAATACCTCCCAGTAAAGGAGAAGCAACCCAACTTAACACGATTTCAATTACTTTCGACCAGTTTACAGATGAAGGTTGGATGTACAACCCCATGCCGATGACTCCACCGACAATACTGTGAGTTGTTGAGACGGGCATACCAAACCGAGTAGCAATTGTGAGCCAAATTGCTGCAGCCAATAATGCGGCCATAAAACCATACATCAGTTTTTGACTCAATTCGTATGTAAAATCGCCATCGCCAAAGTCAAGAACACCTTTTCGAATCGTTTCAGTAACATGGCTCCCAAAGAATACCGCACCCGAAAACTCGAATACAGCGGCGACAATAATCGCTCTTCGTAATGTCAATGCCCCTGAACCAACAGAAGTCCCCATAGCATTGGCAACATCGTTGGCGCCGATATTCCATGCCATGTATGCGCACACAACAAAAGCGGTTCCAAGCAGCAGGAAGGTCGAGTCCATAGCATCACTATCAAATATAGGTATATATTCAAACCCATGTATATTCTATATAGAAGTATTTAGTCGCGTGATTGATACTATGGGACTCGGGCCAGGAGAACAAGAAGTTCGGAAATTACAAAGTACTGGCGGGAGCACATTTACAGTGAGTTTACCAAAACCATGGGTCGTTGAACAACAACTGAAATCACGTGATTCTTTACGTGTCGATTGGAGGCCGAGCGGTGCTCTTCGAATCACCCCATTGAATATGGCAGAAAATTTAGTTAATCACATCACCTTTGATGCAAACAATATTTCCGAAAACAGCCTACATGACCACTTAATGGGAGCATATATCTCCGGTGCTGACTCGATTTCTATTCTCTTTGATACGGCTTTCCGAAAAGAATATTCTGCCCAGGTTCGTAGATTTCTACGCAGTACCAGAGGCTTTGAAATCATCGATGAAAAAGAAGGCCTCATCGAATTAAAATGTTTGATCAATGCAGGAGATATGCCCTTGCATGCAAGCCTCAATCGAATGTATCTTCAAGTCACCTCGTTAATACGAGATATCATCAGTGTTTTCGATGGCGAAGATAGGGAATATATATCTGATGCAGATGAACGAGAAAGTGAAGTTGATGCGCTTCTTTACCTGATTGAACGTCAAGTACGAATTTTACTTGGCTCCCACATTGTTTCGACAAAACTCAACCTCAGCCGTATTCAGGCCCTCGAATATGCAAACCTGGCTCGTTCACTCGAACGAATGATGGACCATGCCTATACTATCTGTCAACTGGTTATTGAAAACCCTCGAATAACACGAAACCTTGCCGAAGCAACTTCTTTGGAACAACTGCCAGAATGGCAATCAGCTCTCAAAGAATTGATGATTAACATCAGAACACGAGATTCAATACGAATCGAACATGCACGTAAACAATTGAAGGATGCGCAACAAATCCTCGTTCTCCACGAACAAGATTTACTCGCTAACCATCGCCAAAACGAATGGATGGCCTTTGATTTGAGTTTGTCAGAATCCGTTCGGCGTTTGTGCGCATATTCCCGTGACTTTGGAGAAATCCTTCTCAATTTGAAGGTTTCAAGCGAGATGCAACGCTTCCATAATTAAGTGTTGTAAAAGTAACTTACTTTACTATTAGCACCGGAGTGTTGGCAAATTCACCTCGGTTTGATATAGGTCGGGTTCCAAAAATACACTGTAACAAAGATGAGTTACAGGCGGAAGCACTATGGATAAAAATTTAGAAACCTACGTAGACCAAATTATGAATGAACAAGAACTCCGAAGTGGTATTTTTACCAACTTCTTCGATGTTATCGTTGGAGCGATCTCGGATTACCGGTGCGGTGCCGATACTCGTGGCGCATACACCACTCGCCGAGGTGACTTCTGATGGATGCATACCTTTCCGAATACATTGACCAAGTTCTTGATTCTCAAGAGTACCAAAACGGCATCTTTTCTCGTTCGAAATTGACGAACTTCTTATCCACCATATTTGGTCGTAAGGCTTGATTCGGGCTTCGAGAAAATTTTCTTGAGACTACATGTCTTGAGTCGAGGCGCTAAAGTTGACTTCTTTTCCACTCAATGATTCGTACTCTATGGGACGCATCTTTTTTTAGAGGAATGCATGAGCCTTCACGATTTACTCAAGTGGGCACTGCGCTTGCTTTTTGAACCATTTCGTGTCATTGAGCTGATTGATTGCAGAACATATTGTGACTTTTATCCAAGCGCGAAGTTGAAACCGGATTGACATTAGCATTGTCTTACCGAGCCTGTTCCCAACCGTGTTGCAATTGCATCTCAACAGTGGAATTCGGACGAGGAGTGAGCCTCATGGCTGGAATGGACCTTGCACTAAAAGCCAAATTACAGAAACAACGCTACCACATTGTGGGTGAACATGGCGGAGTTAAAACGTGCCATTGGACCAAAGAATCACTTCTTCGTGACCGCCAATGTTACAAGGGTAAATTCTACGGCGTCAAGAGCCATAACTGCATGCAGATGTCACCGGTTGTCGACCAGTGTAACCTTGCTTGCACCTATTGCTGGCGAGAACCACACATGGATACGTTGGAATTAACCGACCAAGATCCGCTCGAATTACTCTATGAATCAGTTCGTGCCCAACGTCGTTTACTCTCAGGTTTTGGTGGGAACCCCAAAGTCCCTCGAGAAAAGTGGCTGGATGCTCAAAATCCAAAACACGTCGCCATTTCACTCAATGGCGAGCCAACCCTCTATACTCGACTTTCTGAATACATGGATTTGTGCCATAAACACGGCATGACAACCATGTTGGTTACCAATGGCACCCTTCCAAAGGTCCTCGAAAAACTCGATACCTTACCCACCCAACTCTATGTCTCAGTCGATGCACCCAACAAGAAAGTCTTCGATGAAGTGTGTAAACCAAAATGGAATACCAATGCTTGGGATAAATTCTCAGAGACACTCGACCTGCTTCCTTCACTCGACACCCGTATTGTCTGCCGTCATACTCTGATGCAAGGCATCAACATGTCTGACCAACACATTAAGGAATTTGCAGCTCTTGACATGAGAGCAGACCCAGACTTTATCGAAAATAAAGGCTATGTCTTTGTCGGTCACAGCCGTGAAAATTTAGGTGTTGAAAACATGCCAAGTCACGAGGAGATTATGGATTTCTCTAACAAAATCGCGCCGCTGACTGGACGCAAGGTGTTGTCAGACTCCCGTCCAAGCCGAGTGGCATTGGTTGGTCAAGAAATATCTCTCATGCCAATTCCAGAACCAACCATGTTCTTCCCTGATGATTTAGGAATGGCACCGTCGGTCAAGCACCTTCAGATGTCCAACTAAACAGAAACTCAATTCAGGGCTCTTGATACGATTGTATTGTGACAGATCATAAAGCGAAAAAACAGGAAGTGTACTTTATGTCCGAAAGATTCCCTTCCATCACTGGGAAAAACCTCAACAAGGAAACATTGACCATTCCCGATGATTATGACGAGAAGAATCTCCTTGCAATTGTTGCGTTTCAACAATGGCATCAGAGAGTTGTCGATGATATGATTGCTCTTTTCGAAGCAAGCAACCTTGATGAAACGCATTCAATCATTGAAGTACCGGTGATTCAGCGTTCGACAAAGTTTCGTCAGATTCGCCTTGACACATTGATGAGAGTTGCTATTCGAGACCGCAGTATTCGTCAAAGAACGGTTACTGTTTACATTGATAAACAAGCATTTAGAGAAAAACTGAACATACCCGATGACAACTCTGTTCATTGGTTCTTAATCGACCATGTCAGTAAAAAAATCCT
>JAPKCL010000194.1 GCA_028822955.1 Candidatus Poseidoniaceae archaeon | reverse complement strand
CAAGTCGTAGGGTTGGTAGGAATCATTGGTCGATTAGCACTTATGCATCGGGGACAAATCCTTGCTGAAGGCACTATGCTGGAAGTTGCTGAACAGTTAGGTCTCGATAAAAAAACTGAGATATCAGGTGAAGGTAAAGCACCTGATTTTTCGAAATATGTATCGACTGCAGAACTCATCGAAATAGAGCAATCCTCGGAAGAGTGGCGAGCAGTACTCAACAAAAGTGAGCCTAAACTCTTACAACGTTTAATCGGTGATGGAATAGAAATCACCTCATGGACCATCAGACAACCAAATGTGATTGAGATGCTGTGTGCGGCAACAGGCCAATCGGTTGAGGACGTAGGACTCGAAGTTTCTTCGACTGCAGTCATGCCCTTACGTAATTTCCGAGGTGAAGAGGAATGAGTGATTTTTCTCGAATTATGGTGTTTGCAAAACGCCTCATGCGGGAACGTTTATTCTCTACACGGATGTACATCATGCTACCAATCTTATTACTGTTTATTCCTGGGATGGCTTGGGGTTTTTCTGACCCAAACATTGTACTCCCGGGTGGACATCAACCTGAAAGTCCGATGGAGGTATTATTCTATGCCAGTTTAGGCGTTGTGTTTGGAGCAACAATGTGTGCAGTTTTACTTTCATACGATTCAGTCAGTCGTGAACGGGCAAGCGGTGTATTGGAACTACGACTTTCCCAACCCATGCCACGCGCTCATCAAGCTCTTGCAATGATTCTTGGCTCATGGAGAGCCATCTTGGTTCCAACATGGATTTTACTGGTTCTTTCTGTACTGATTGTTCGGTATCGTATGGGTGATTGGCCTTCTTTAGTGGATTGTTTAGTTTATTTTATCTCGACAGCATTGATTCTGCTTTGGTATGTATTATTCACGCTTTTAGCGTCGTCATACACTCGTGAACAAGGGACTGCGATATCTTTTGGAGTTGGTCTTTGGTTCCTCTTTACCTTCCTTTGGGCTCTGGTAACAACCATGGTAGCCTATGCATCAGGTGTATCCATTGGTCAAGAAAACGATACTGCTTGGGTTGTCTTAGAAGCTGGTTTAGATTTACTTTCACCCAACGGCGTGTACCACCATTTGCTTGAAACACGATTACCGCAAATAGAAAGAGGCATTGAGGCATGGCAAAGTTGGGGTATGGCTTTGGCCTGGACTCTTCTTCCATCTTGGCTCTTCATACGAAGAATGGAAAAAATTCTCCCTTGATAAAAAAACACGAATCATTACTACTTTTCGTAGAAAGCCTCTTTGAGGCTCGATGATGACGGTTAGGTATGGCAGGACACACCCGGTACGGATTCACAAACCTCCTTTCGCGCAGTTCAACAGCAATTAGTTTGATTTTGTTAATGATTCTCATGGGATGCTCACCACTTTTCACAGCCCAAGTCACTTTGGATTCAAGTGAGCAATTACCTGCTGATGGACGACAAACTCTTGGCATTGAAGAGGAATGTGAAGGATTGAAGTTTGAAGACCTTTTTAACTACGATTTTGCCAATTTTATAATCAATGTTGGCGATGATTGGGCAGTGGCAGAAATGGATGCAGATGCATTTGTCAACGGTAGTAAATCCGCAATTGTCCGAGAGAACCTTGATGGACTATTCGATGGACTCTCTGGCGGAAATAATGGATATATCAGCACTGATGAACGTGATGCAGTACGCGCAATTGGACCGGAATGTATCGGAGTCATGGACACTCGCGTAGGAATACGTGAGGGTATCCCTCACCGCGGCACTCCAGACTGGAACAACATGTCTTTTGTCAAAGATGGTTTGCTGGAACGAGGTCAACTTCCTCTAATCCAATACCATCTTTGAC
>JAPKCL010000087.1 GCA_028822955.1 Candidatus Poseidoniaceae archaeon | reverse complement strand
GTTGACGGTTTAGATTCGGTTTACTCACGTTGGCTCCTTTTTGTCAATGATGAATTAGTGACCAACCAACCAGTGGCTTTGTCCCCCTCGTTGGCCCTTTCTTTCCCGATTGGTAAGCACATGGCGGCCGGAGACACTTCAGTCAAAGTTGAATTGAAAACATGGTTTACATGGGATTCACTCGGAAATGCCAGTACTACAGCCCTTGAGGTTACTTCGATGACCGTTACCGGCGGGTATGAAGTCGATTGGGATGAAGACCCAATGTGTCTTCCTGTTGGAGACCAATTCTTGACTGAAGATGGCGGTGGTCGTATTTTGCCATTTTTGTATCGATGTACAGATGATAGAACGGCATATGAAAACCTCCAAGTTAGTTTTTCCAACTCCAATCCGGACTTAGTTGTCGTTGACTTAACAGAAGGTGATATCCGCCTCTCACTCCAATCTGAATCTTCGGGTCAAGCCACGATTCAAACAACGGTTACAGATGCTGCCGGAAATACCTGGGTTGAGACTTTCATCGCCAATGTGCAAAACATTGACGATACACCCATACTTCAAGAATTTCAGTCATTAGTTCCCGTGGAATTATCAATCCCAACCGAGATTCCTTTTGATTACAGCGACATTGATTCATCTGGATTGACAGCATCATCAAATCGTTCATGGGTTACAGTTGATGTCTTCAACAAAACATTGACTGTGAATGCCCCAACTCCTGGGTTTTCATCTGTACTGATTTCTCTGTGTGACCAAACTTCGTGCCATGAGCGAATCTTAGACCTCGAAGTTCTTGCCCTTCCAGACCTCTATGTCGAAGAAATTGATATCGGAGACGACATTATACGTTCGGGTGACATTGTGTCAATACGAGTTCTTGTTCGGAACATCGGACAAGCTGAAGCGAGTATGATTTCCGTTCGCTGTGAGGCGAATTCGGAGTTGATTGATTTTGAGACATTACCTTCACTGCAACCTGGCACAGTTGCTTATGTGACGTGTGACTGGCGAGTTCCAGACGATAAGGAACAAATTCAGATTCGTGCAATTATTGACAGAGGTCTCGAGATAAAGGAAGGTCAAGAAGATAACAATGAGGGTTTACTCGCAGTTGTTATTGAACCGGCTCTTACATCGGATAATCTCAATTCGAATTCAGATCAAATATCCGATGGAGTCTTTGTAGGACTTACTGCATTTGCAATCTTGGCAATCGGTGGCATATTCATTTTCTTAACTCCAGCAAAAATCAAGAAATTGGAATGAAAATAATTTCTTTGCTTTCCGTGGCGGAAAACATCCCTGTTGACGGATAACGCGAAAAAGGCCCTCAAACTTGATATGGTGACCGTCTCACAAAAAATTGCTTTGAGGCTGTGGGGGCCGTTCAACACCTGTTGACAAAGTGGATGTGGGAATTATGTCAGTATTAAAAATACGAATAGAAACAGACGAATATATTTACGAAGAATATGTTGAAGCTTGAGAATCTTAATTGATTCACTCTGGAGACTTCCAGCGACGAGGGTATAATCCTTCATCGAGCAAGACCATACTAGGTCGTGCAACTTCACCTTCGTTAATACCAGCGATTTCATCCGTACCGAGCGTGAGCGATACAATTCCAACAGCCTCGCCTTTCAGGGTTTGAATGACAACTTCTTTTCCAGCCTTTACTCCAGCATCAATCGAGACAAGTCCTGGTCGCAATAATGGTGCACCATGTGCTAAGGCAGCAGCAGCACTGTCTTTTACAGTCGCTGTTGGCAAATCGAGCAGTAACTTTTCAATTGGATGAATGACCCGAAGCAAAGCTTCTGGTTGTTTGCATTCTTTCCAGAGCCAAACTGCATCAGCTAAATCTTGCATTGTAATACAATCCTCTAATTTGAACACGCCAGTGTTTTCACGACGCAATTCTTTCAACTGGACTTTCATGTCCAAGAGCAATCCAAGGTCACGGGCCATGGTACGGATGTAGGTTCCTGCTTCACAGTAAACACGTGCGATCATATCCTTTCCTTTCATCTCAATGTTTTCAAAAGTGAAGATTTTACGAGTTCGAACCTGTACTTTAACCGCAGACACTTCCGGTGGAACGTTGTAAACTCGTCCTGTCAGTTGCTTCATTACTTTCTTGAGTTGGGCTTCGTCAGGAACTGTTGCAAAACGGAACACGCAAATATAGGTTTTTTTGTGCGTAAGAATTTTTTTGGTGAGTTTCATGGTTTTTCCTGCCATCAAAGGAAGGACACCTGTTGCAAACGGGTCGAGTGTACCTCCGTGGCCCAAGCGCTCGAGACCAAACAGGTCACGAGCCCAAGATGCGAGTTGGTGAGAGGTCGGGCCTGCAGGTTTGTCCAAGAGAATAAATCCAGAGGCAAGACGCTCCTCAACATCTCGGTCATCTGGGATTCCACCAATGGCAGGATTTGTCGAGGCAGCAGCATCAAGAATGTGTAGTGTCATAGGTATTTCTCCAAAATTGTGATAGTGGCAGCAAGCACTTCTTCACTGCCAAGGTTTGTTGCGTCAAGTGATGAGGTATAGGGTTCGCGCTGTTCAGGTAACAGTTGATAGAGTTCCATAAAGCGCTCCGCATCGACCGCTGAGCGTTTTTCATTCTCGGCTAGGGCCTGTTCTATAGAATTTTTTTCACGGTAAGAGACTCTTGTTGCTCGTTCGAGTTCGTCAACTTCGAGCCAGAGCCGAACACAAGGAATTTCTAGTCGGTATGCCCACCATCCTGCTAATCTTGATTCAACAATATCTGCAGTGTTTGCAAGCATTTTTTCCTGTAAGAGTTTATCCAATGCTCGGTCTACTTCGAGGTCGCCTTTGCATAATTCTCCAAATTCTTGAACACTCATGTTTCGATTGGCAGCTTCGTTACGAAATATGTCGCCACCATTGAGCGATGTCCAGCCAAAGTGTGCTACAAGTCCTTTCACTAAGGTGCTTGTACCACTACCGGGATGTCCTGACACGGTTATCCGTGGCATGTCTACACCCACTCGTGTCGACAAACGTCACAACGCCTACTTCGGGCTCCTAGTTTTGTAATCATACTGAGGCCGCATTCCGGGCATTCATTTGAGTTTGATTCTACCTTCACTGGTTTCTCACTTGTTTCATCCTTTGGCCACACTTTGGACTTGCTGCGGTTGGTAGGGTTGTTGCGTTGGTTACGTTGCTTTCGACGCTTACTATCACTGTCAGTCGAGGATGTTGAGGTAACCACAAGATGGAGAAGTGGTTCTTTGAGAGTCTCGCCTGCTGTCACCAAGGGATGCTTGCGGTATCGGAAGAGTTTGATGTGTCGGTCGATGATTCGGCCGAGTGGAGCGCTCATACAGATGTATGCACAAATCCATGCTGGGAAAAAGAGGAATTTATCATCAAGTAAGTTCCATTCTGATGCCCATGGAAGCGAGACGTAGTCGACTCGGAAACTTTCGACAGCACTTGTTAACCAAGCAAAAATACCGATAATGAAGACCATTGTAAACATCATTGGCTTCATGGCACCCATCTGAACTTTCAATTGTTCAGGCATCATTTGTTGTTGAAGCGTCGTTGCTTTTTCTTGCAAGATCGGGTCGCGTGAAACTCGTGCATCATTCATCATTTTACGGACTTGACCTTGTCGATGGCCGATATGCGCTTGAGCCATTGGGTCGGTAAAGAAATTCCGAAGAACGGTATTCATGGTCATCGAGAAACTTCCCAAGATGAGTACTGTAAGGACAAAGTAGGCTTCTTCTGGTAGTATCGGTGATAAGACAGGGTCTGCAACATCACCGAGAGTATTACGAATACCCGGGTTCATGATGAGAAGAGTCATCATGACCATTACTCCAAGCATCATCAACATTGACCCACCTGGCGGTTGAGGTGGCGGGGGTGCGTTCCCGTTGGACATGTATTGAGGGCGGCGCATAGAGGGCATGAAGGTTCGCTTGAATTCCTCTGTCATTGCCTCAGTTCATACACACTCTGCCGAGGGATTGAAACGATGAGGCGACAACGGTCTTCCATGCGCCGCAGAGAACCGTTGGATTTGGACCGAACTTGGCGTCATTCATTGCCAATGCCAATGCCAAACCGGCCTGTTTGCATCACTTTGGATGAGGCTGAGGCTCAATTAGAACGCTTACCAGGTGAGCGTCGTATTTTTTTGTGGACCGATGCTGAACGTCGTTGTCCACCTGGCTGGGGATTTATTGCAAGTGTTCGCCAAGGTATCCCACCGGAAGGAATTGAGGCAGAACTCATAGCGTGGATGGAACAGTATCCTGATGCGTGGTTAGCAGTCGACCTCAGGGACGGTGTTATACCTCCATCCACACAAAACTCGCTGGAAATTGTACTCTCGAAAGTGGACCGACCAGTACTGATCATCGTAAGTAATTCTTCGGATAATGAGAACTGGCCTCAATGGGTCTTGCCTGAATGAGACTCGACTTCGTTTAGTCAAAACAGAGTCCGTGACATGAACTGTAAAGTTCAGATCACTCAAGCGTACTTAGAATGAATCACTCGAAAGTGAAGGAACAAACTGAACAAGCAGCAGCATCAGATGTATTGACTGCCATACAAATCGGACAGTTCTTTTCTTCTGCTTCTTCAGCGGCCTCTGCTTCTTCAACAACTTCTTCAGTTACAGGTTCTTCAGTTGCCTCTTCCGTAACTTCTTCAATTGCAGGTTCTTCGACAGCCTCTTCAGCAACAACTTCTTCTTCACCAGATGCATCAGCATTCCATGCTTTTGCAGCAGCTTCAAGTTCAGCCTTTTTGAGATAGCCGTTTTCATCCAAATCAAAATTCTCTGCATGCGAAACAAATGCATCACGTTCACTGACATCTATGTCTGCAGCAGCCATGACACGGAGGAGGACATCCTCTCTCCACGAGACCTTGGATTCAACTTCTTCATCACCCGAATCATCATTGGATTCTTCAACGACTTCTTCGACTTCTTCTTCGGTCGATGATGCCATATCTTCGGTTTCAACTTCATCTCCAAAGTGAACGCCGTGGAATCGGTTTCCTGCTTCACCGTCGATGACTCCAGGGCCAATAATTTCGAAGGAAACTTCGAGTCGTTCACCCTTTTCGACGATTGGTATCGTCCAAGTGACGTGTGTTCCACCTTCACCAGGTTTGGTTGCCATTACACAGTCATCACGCTTGTCGTTGTTTCCACGAATCAGCCAATCCTTAATTTCGAACTTTTCAGGAATGATATCGCTTAGAACGACATCTTGTAATGCGGTGTCTCCGTCATTGGAAAAGAGAATCAAAACTTCATGACGACCCTTGCCACCAATCTTCTGTGTTGTCTTTCCAAAGGAGAAGTCACGTCGATTGTGAATCACACTAATTGAAGGAGCTACTGATGTATCTCGGGTGCAAACAGGTCCATATCGCTCTGCACTGAATTCAGTTCGAGCAGGAGCAGTAATGTTGGTGTTGTCCGGAGACGGGTCTGGAGAAATCAAATCATATTCAATGGTCATGTTCTTTCCAGGCTTGAGACCAACTGGGCCACGAGCGCCGACAGTGATGGTCAAGGTATGTCCATCTCCATCAGGTGAACGGTTTGTCTTCTCCAGTGTAATTCCACTGTTGATTTCTGTTTTGATTTGTTCAGCATCGAGTTCCTTGCCGTTGATCTTAATGGTCATTGCAGAGACATCCGGTGCATCAAAGAGTCCTGGAACATCATCGGTAATACGCATCAAGTTGATGTCTGAAGAACCATTGTTGCTCAATGTTAAGCATGCTGTTACCTTTTGAGAGCGGTAAGACCGCAATCCAGATGTCGAGTATACCTTTTCTAAGTTCGCTTCAACAACTTGGAGCGTCTTTGGTTGGAGGCTAATCGAGCCTTCTGTACTTCGGCTTGCACGTGGTAGGATGGTGTATGCAAGTTCAGTTGCAAAGTCAGGCTTCGATTGTGCCATAACTGTACGTTCTTCACTTTCCCACTTTCCATGAGGCTTGACGTCTTGTCGAACATCGCTGATGTCGAAAAGCAAGTCGTCGCTTCCCTTCATACGAACTTGGAGTTTCACCAAATCTACGGCGAACGATGAACGGTTCTCAAATGTAGTTCGGCAGAGCCAATTGTCTGGTCGTTCGTCTTCACGTACACGCATGTAGGAGAATCCACGGCAGAAAGCGTCGAGTTCTCTAAAGTTCAAGTTTGAAAGCGTAGAATTCGATGTGTATGTTGCAGATGCAACACCAGCATTGATGGATTTGGTACCCGATACAAGAATGGTTCCTTCGATACTGAGGACTTGCTTTTCTCCAGCAGAAAGTGTTCCAACATCCCAAGTAAGTGTGTCTTCATCGAGCGTTGCTGCACCAATGCTTGCAAAGGTCAGTTCCTTTGGAAGTGGACGAGTAACAACAACATGGTTAATGGCTACAGAGGCCATATTTTCAACTTCAATCTCCAAAGCAATTGGGCCACCTTCTTCGCCGGATGCGACGGAAAGGGAATGTCCTTGTGAACGAGCCGGATTGGTGTCGAGTCGTTCTCGAAGAACGAGCATTCTCTTGCCACTTACCTTGTATTTCATGCTGTAGTTTGCACCAGCTTCTAATTCATCGACAGAGACATTGTCTCCACCGATGTCAGTAGCATCTGCATGATCGAGCATGACGTCAATATCATAAATTCGGTCTTCAACAGAGGGGTTGTTCACCTTCAGCGTACCCTTAACAGACTGCTTGATGATTTCCCCATCAGCACTTAGTGTGGCTTTTTCAACTTCATGGAGAGTTCCTTCAAGTTTGTCTCCGAGTACTTCGTCAACTTCAGCACTGGTTCGAATAATTGCACCGGCTTGCTCACCCATCAAGTTGTCAGGAGTTCCAAGAACAGGGTCTGGGGTAAGTGAAGTTGGAAGGAGAGGAATTCCCTTAGGTTCTTCCGCTTCTTCTGGTGCTTCGGGAGGTGCAGGTGCACCAAGGAGCGCCGCACTGTCAGCCATCATTGAAGGTTCAGCAGGTGCTTCGGCTTCCATTTCTGGCATTGGTGGCATTGGTGGCATGGTTGGAGGTGCAGGTGCATCCATAGGAGGCATTGGAGGTGCAGGAGCACCAAGAAGTGCCGCACTGTCAGCCATCATTGAAGATTCAGCAGGTGCATCCATAGGAGGCATTGGAGGTGCAGGAGCACCAAGAAGTGCCGCAC
>JAPKCL010000086.1 GCA_028822955.1 Candidatus Poseidoniaceae archaeon | reverse complement strand
ATCAGAAAGAATTTCAAAAGCACCGAAACCAGTTTGAATTTGAGGGGAAATGACACCTGTTGGGCCCTCTGAATCGTATTCTTCAGCACGGCGGCGGCCTGCGTAATAGGCCAGCCAAAGGTCGCCTTCATTATCCCAATCGGCATCATTCACCGCATCTGAGGTTGAAATATTTCGATTTGCAATTTGAAGATCCATATGGACAATATAAACGCCAGAGTCGTGACAAATAACGGCGAGTTGTTGTGCCGCATCTAAACGAGCACCATTTGTGCTGACGTTCAGATTAAGTTGCCATTGTGGTATGAGATATCCATTAACGAAACTATTGACGCTCACATTTCCTACATCATCAACCGTTAAAATAGAGCCATCGTACATTTGTTTCCAATACACAAAACTCGGTTGGACTTGTTGAGTATAACCTGCATCAACAAGCGTTGAATTCGAAGCAGATACGAGTGGGATGACAGTAGCAACGGGTAACATCAATGCTGCGATAAGAAGAACAAGGAATCTCTTCATAGCAATCCGAGAACCTCAATCGATATGAAGCGTGCCCTTGATGGCATCACACGGTCTTTGACTTCATTCTTCTTCCATTCCTGTTTCTTCGTTCTCTGATGAAACTTGAACTGGAGGTTTCAGTTTCAGCGCAGTTAACTTCCGAACCGGTTTGAGCGTAGTTGTTTCAACGGCTTGTGGCTTATCTCCACGCTTTGATTGAGGTGCAGCACCGCGCTTTTTCTGTGGAATCAATTGAGCAAGTTGAGGAGTCAGCGTAGTTGTCTTTACGACCGCTGGGGTATCAAGAGCTTGGAGTACCGTAGTTATCGGGCGTAATGTAGCCGACATATCCTCTTCGTGGGATTCGTCACCAACTGGTTCGGTTTCCATTTCAGGGATTGATTCTGCAATTGGTTCGGCCACTTGCTCCATTTGAGTTTCTGGCTCAGGTGAGGCAATCGGTTGTAGAGGTGCTCGGACGAGTTTCTGAACCGGCTGTGGCAGGGATGGTGCTGAATCTGCGCCAAGAGGGGCTTTAACAGGTTTAGTAAGAGGTATGTTGCTTGGAGCAAGTGGTTTTGAACTTGTCATTGGGCTTCGCATTCCACTCAAGCCCATTCGCGCCTGGGGAGCTTGTTGTTGGTCGCCAAGAATACCGCGCATTTGTCGGCCACCGCTTGAACCCAATGCGTCTGGTCGAGCACCAAGAGAACTTGGGTTCATGTCACCACCAGCAGCAGGAGCACTTTGTCCGGAGATTGATTGCATCCACATTTGCCGCTTTTCAGCACGGGTATCCGTTGATTGGAGGTCACGGAATTCTGCTTCACGAGTTTTGATATCCAATTCACCAGTGTCAATTTCACCTTCAATTTGTGTTGAAATAGCAGTTCGCATCTGATCCTCTGCCATTTCCTTGAATGAATCCATCTTTTCACTCAAGCCCTGTAGGCGGGTACGGATTTCTGCTCTCTTTAGGCCAAGTTGTGCTTCAATTTCTGCACGAATATGTGTTTCACGCTTACGTACATCGATGAGAGCTTTGTTACGCATAATTTCTTCACGCTTGTCGAGTTGACGTTCAAGTTGAGTAGCCACTTCTTCTTCTTTCCGTGTTCGGAATTCATTGAGGCGCTCTTCCATATCCACTTCAAGTTCGAGTGAAGTTTCTTCTTTGAGAAGGTCAAGGTCTGTTTCGAATGTAAGACGTTCGTTACGAAGACCCGCATCGACTTCAGACATGATTGCTTTACGAGCAGATGCTTCACGTGATTGGAATTCTAATTCTAAGCGTTCAGACCAGTCGACCTTCTTTGAATCATATTGACCTTCAAGTTGGTCGCGAAGTTCTGCTTCACGTTCATATCGGAAACGTGCAAGGCGGTTTTGAATTTCAGCTTCTCGGGCATTCCGGTAACTGCTGAATTCGTCATCCATTCGAACTTCAAGTTCTGCTTCAACATCTGATTTGAGTGAGCGGGAGATGTCATCAACTGCTTTTGAGAACGTAATATCATATTTTTCACGTAGACGAGATTTACGTTCAGAGAGTCGTTCGGCATGCCTTGCTTGCAATTGCTGTTCGATTTCAACTCGGAGTTCATCACGTCGGCGAGCAATAGCCAATTCAACATCTTCTCGCATTCGTTCTTCTAAATCATCGGTTTCCTGACGGAGACGTCCTTCGAGTTCCATTTGTAATTGCTCGGCAATATCTTCTTCAAGACGTAGACTGCGACGTTCATATTCAGCCTTCAATCGTGCTTCGCGTTGCTTCAGTCGAGTACGTAACTGTTGCTCAAGACGAGTACGGATACCGCGGCGCAATTGTTCTTCACGTTCTTCAAGACGGGCTGCATGACCCTCTTCGAGTCGTGTGATTTCAGAAACTTCCATTTCTTTGAATCGTTCTTCCATCTCAAGTTCGATGTTCGCTTCAATTTCACGAACTCGGCGTTGTAATTCTTGATTGTATTCCATTGCAAGTCTTTCTTTTTGGATATCAAGACGTTGACGGTGCTCATCCTGAAGCTGTGTTTCAATTTGAGACTTCAATTGGGATTTGTGTTCCTCAAGCCGGCGATCTTGTTCGACATCCAGTTTGTCTTGCAGTGACTCAAGTTTTCGGTTGAGGCGTAATTCCAGTTCATCACGCATTCGGGATTCTTCTCGGGCGAGTGAATCTCTTTCAAGTGTACTCAAATCGTTTTCCATTTCTACTCTCATCTCTTTTTCGAGAGAATCGAGTGTAAGTTCATGTTGTAACGCTAAATCATTGGCCAATGATTCTTGCATAGCAACGACACGTTCTGTGATTGCTTGTTGACGGATACGACGCTCACGTCGTAAATCGGCTCGTAGCCTCTCTTCTTGACGGAAACGAGCACTTGTCATTGTAGCTTGGTCGAGGGTGGAAGTAGCCGTCGATGTGAACTGAGAACGAAGTGCTGAAAGAGATACTTTGTCAGCGTTTTCACGCTTCTTGCGAGCAGTTTCAAGGGCCTCACTACCGTTGCTTGCGCTCATTCCCATCGTATCCCATCCAATGGTTCATCCACCTCTCATCATAGATAAGGAGCGCGACTTGAACGCGGGGATTCAAGGCTGTTTTAGGAGGTTATGCGACGAACCAAGTTGCTTGAATTGGCTTGATGACTTTTGAGAGATGAACGATAGAAATCGGATGTCTTTCTTCAAATACAATCACTCAAAAAGTAACTTTGAAACTGGTATTGCAAGCTGGACATTCTATTTGTCGCTCACCAGGACGGCGCTTCATACGAAGTTGACGGTCACACCCAGGGCAAGAGATTTCCACACGTGCTACGGACGGAACAAGAGTGAAATGACATGAGCAAGTTGCACATTTCAAGTGGGCAGGACGTTTATTGACCCCAACGACAAGTACTTTTGCACAATCCGGACAACCTATTTTTTCTTCTGCCCACTTCTTTCGGGTAATTGGGTGGTCAATTCGAACCCGTGCATGGCATAATGTGCAACGAACTTCACCAAGTTCATTTGGCAATAATCCGTCACATTTGGGGCATGATAGTGCCGGTGGAGCGACTCGAGATTCGACTGTTAATTCTTCGCCCATGTTCTTCGCTCCTGCTCACTGTTCTTGAGATGTTTGTTGTCCGAATGCCTCAATCACTTTTTCTTTGCAATCAAGGCGATACTCGAAGGTAAAAAATTCCAAGGCAAATCTAATTCAATACCATGTTCTTTCGCCAAGAGTTCAAGCATTTGTTTAGCCCCTACTTGGTCACGTGAACCTTCCAATTGAATGACGTGTATATCCCCAGCATCACCAACCGCATCAGCAAGTGGGCCTGGAAGGGATGTGGAGTCGCCAACAACAACTGCAGTTGAGGATGCCCTAGATTCAGTCGATGGTGAAAGGATTTCGGGCAAATCAATATGTGTCGATTTTTTCCACCATCGTGAACGTCCAGCATCACGATGGTTTTCAACCAAGTTTAGCGATGCTAATTTTTTCAAGTGATGATAGAGATTGTAACGTTCAACATTCACTTCGGCTTGAAGCTGGACTGTGCTCATTTCCTCTTTGTTTGCCAAAGCGATATACAACGCTCGGCGAGTTGGGTGGGCCAGAGCGCTTGTGACTGGGTCTGCTCGAACTCGTGCCATCTCCTCACCGTTTGGGCATAACCCCTTCTCCGGTTTGAAGATGCCGCGTGAAGTAAGCGATTTGAGAACTCAAGCCGGAAGATATCTCAATTTAAGAAGTTCAAACGCTTCTTTTGTATCCCGCCATAAGGAGACAAAAATTGAGGCGAGAAGAGCAAATGCTCCTTCACCTCCTGCGAGACGAGCGCCATTCAAGATCACAAGAATTACCGATGCTTCATGAATGAGAACACCAACCCAAAGTTCGTCATAGAGTTGTAGAATTACCGCTGCTACAAGTGAAAGCGTTATTCCGACAGTGATGATAAGATTGCCCATGAGGATTCTTTGTGCTTGACGTGCCAAGTCGATGAGGTCGCTAAGCATGAGGGGGTTGTCACTTGGAATAAGTACGTCAGCGGCTTCAAGGTTGACTGTTTCTCCAGTTCCTACAGCAACTCCAACATCGGCAATGGCAAGTGCTGCAGCATCATTGAAACCATCACCCACCATCATTGTGATGTGGGTTTTGGAACGGTTTTGAACCCATTGTACTTTTTGTTCAGGAGATAAACCACCATGGGCTGAAGAGATTGGAAGGTCAACACTTTTGGCAAATGCTGATACTGCAGCTTGGTGGTCTCCCGAGAGGATCTCAACGTTAATCGAACGCTTTCGCAATGCAGAAATCAGTTCCTTACTCCCTGCATGCGTATCATCATGTATGAAGGTAAACAAAGCAATTCCCTCACCATTGCGGACCAAAAGACTTGCTCCATGACCTTTCATTTCAGCAGATTTGTAAGCAGCATGAAGTTCTTTTGGAACGACAACATTGAGTTGTTTAGAACGGTCAAATCGGATAAACATCACTTCCTTACCATTTGCTCTGCCTTTGACACCTGCTTCAATATCTGAAAGTCCAATCACTTGAGATGCAGATACTTGTTTCTCAAGAAGATAAGCCATGACTGAGAGGGCATAGGGGTGTGATGAACGGGCTTCAAGACCGCCAGCAAGTTTCAGTGCGGAAGAAAGTTGGCGCCCATTGGCCATAATGACCTCGCCTAATCTCGGTTTTCCTGATGTTAAAGTACCAGTTTTGTCGAGTAAAATGTGATTGACCTTTGAAAGGCGCTCGATAACATCGCCGCCTCGGGCTATGGCTCCAAAATGGGCAGAACGTGAAAGGGCTGCTGCGTGAGGGACCGGGGTTGCGAGTAACAAAGCACACGGGCATGCAACAACCCAAATTAGTAAGATGACTTTCCAGTCATCTGGGAATAAGAAATACCAAACCGCTACAGCCCCGGTGAGAACAATCGGGACCCAAATGGCAGTGAAGAGTTCAATACTGCTCTGTAAACGAGGAGGCTCTTCACGAAATGTGTGGACGGCGTCAATTAATTCTGACAAGCGAGTAGCTTCCCCAACGGCTGTGACTTCAATGATGACTGGGCCACGTGCCAAAATGAGGCCTGCTTGTATTTCATCACCTGCTGAAACTTCCACAGGTACCGACTCCCCAGTAAGTGGGGCTTTGTCCAATGAACCATGTCCCTCGATAATTTTCCCATCAGCCGGAATTAATTCTCCACTCCTAATTTCAATTAAATTACCAATTTGAATCAATTCAATAGGGACGGTTTCGTGTTCCGCATCGGGGTCTGGAAGAGCACAGCCATCAGCGCCAAGAAGGGGAGCTGGTGAGGACATTTGCAACGCAAATGAGAGTGCTTTTTTGGGTTCTATCTTCTTGGGTTTGTTACCAGTAACTCTTCGAGCGGTTCGCGGAAGACGGTCAAGCCCACCTTGCATTGCTTTACGTGCTTTCACGAGCGCATCGCCCTCGAGGTGAGCAGTAAAGGCGACAAGGATTGCAACAACCAATGCTTCTTCCCACATTCCGAGGACTGCCGCGCCTATGACTGCTAAACTTGTGAGTACCTGGAACCCAAGTTGTCGATTTCGAATGCTTGCAAAAGCTTCTTTGAACATCTGTAAACCCCCGATAAGCAAACCAGGTATCGCAATCATTCCTAAGAAAATGGAGGAAAGTCCAACCAGTTCACCTAAGATGACCAAGAACAAAAGTGGCAAAGCAATGCCGCCACCGATGAGTCGCCATTGATCAGGACGGATACGGTATGATTCAGCGGGTACATATTTGACTGGAGAACCAATGACTTCAGTAAGGTGTGAATCTCGAAGTTTGAACATATCTTGCGGAACATCGAGGGCGAATTGGAGAAGGATGCGTTCATCATCTGTAAACTCGACATCAAGAACTCCTGGTTGTTGACGGAATATCTTTCCAAGTTTTCTTTGGTCGACTCCATTTCGATGCGCTACTTGTGAACTTCGAACCCCAACCAGTTCATTGAACCCCACGTTTGGAGCATGCCCGAGTGAGCGCAAAACCGATGAGACTTGTGAGAGAGACCCACGTTCAAGGTCGACGGTTAATTTGACCGTTCCTGCTGTCGCGGATACCGAGGTTTCGGTCACTTGAGGAAGCGTATTGAGCGCACGGGTTGCTTTACTGGCACAGTCGGGGCAATCCATCCCCATCAATGGCCAACCAATCTCAAACTGACCGATTGCTTGTCGAATGATTGTAGCATCAAGAATTTCTGCATCGAGTACTACCTGGGGAGGTTGTTCAGATGCTTTTTTCGGTTTTTTCACTCGTGGTTTACGAGTGGGCTTTTGCGCTACTTTGGGTGTATCCAATTCATCGCCATCATCAAGCGAGAGAAAAACTTCCTCATCGTTGCCTGTTGACATGATGTCTCCTCGGGTCCCCCCCTCAATAATCTCTCCCTCCTAAACGCAATTGTAATGAGGTGAATGGGAGCGAAAATTGATGACACCCGCATGACGAGCATGGGAGTATGGAGTGGCTCCCGAAGGATTGGTATCCGAAGTTTGTCGCAGTCGATATCGATGGTACACTCACTGATGACAAAAAACAACTCAACACTCGTGCATTAGATGCATTGCGTAAACTTGAAGATGCGGGAATCCCAGTTATTTTGGCCACGGGTAATGTTCGTGCGATCACCTATGGGCTTTGGCGATTCCTCAAACTC
>JAPKCL010000085.1 GCA_028822955.1 Candidatus Poseidoniaceae archaeon | reverse complement strand
TGACTTAGCCAGTTCTTGGTGTCTTCTAGACTCAAACCACTTAATGGCATTTCACGTACAACACCTCGAGTATGAACATCCCTCCGGTCATAGATCCGAAGCGTTGTACGGGAGATAAACAGTAATCTTAGCGGTGCTTTGAGTGATATTTGTATCAATGCCCCAAGTAAATCCTTGGCGTTCTCTTCCATATGGTGGACGTCATCCAAGACGATTAGCCAGTACGGTGGAGGTCCACCGGCTTCGTTTTTGTACCTCTCTCGAATCGTACGTGCATCGGTGAGGTAGGAGAGTAATCGCCGTCGCCAAGAATCGACGTCAACACTTCCACCTGGTGTGAGTGGGAGGGTTTCAATGAGGTTGTAAGGGTCATGAGATTCATCGATTCCAAACCGGTGGAGTAGGCTTGTTGCAAGGCCGAGTGAACGGTCCCAAGGCTGACAAGGATACCAACAAATCGACAAGTACGGGTCTTCTTCGATACGTTGTTTGAGCCAATGAGCTACTAAAGTCGATTTACCGATGCCGGCAATGCCATGAACTACAGCACATGGTTTTCGTTCGCCAAACCATTCATGAAGCGCTTGCAATTCCTCAGTTCGTCCATGAACTGGACGAGTAATTGGGGGTTTGTTATGATAGGTTGCGTGTGCGCCAGTCATTGGTGTTAATCGCCCTGGTTCAGGAATACTTGAATCGTTCTTTTTGCTAATAACTCCAAACCGGATGTCTCCAAAAGTGAGTACTCCTTCATGTTGGGCATGCATCAATACCTGTAACAATGTTATGTCAGCAGCAAGCCGTTTAGGTGCTTCAATCGCCTCAACTTCTAACAATTCGCCTTCAGCATTACGAAGCAATACTTTGGTTGAGCCCAATGATTTGGCCAATTGTTCAGCGAGTCCTTGACCTTGTTCAGTGAGTTGCCATGTTTTTTGACGCCGATCTTCACCTCGAATTGTCCGTGTATGTTCAGATACAAATTCGTCCCTTAGGAGTACCCGCATTGTTCGACTTACATTCGGTGGATGTTGAGCACATGCTTCAGCGATTCCCGGTCGAGTAAGTTCTGGCCCAACCACATATCTATCGTTTTGAATGATGTGTTCTGCCAAGTGCAGCATGACACGGTCTTGGACCGCAATACTGACCTTTGGCAACCCTTCGCTCATATCCTCTGCTGTATGTTTCTGCTTCTCAATCCTTTGGCCTTCTGTTTGAAGAAAAGAGTCTAAAAAGGAATGGATATTTACCAAAATAGGAAAATCATTTTGCACATTTATACCATAACCCCTTTTAGGCATGGAGACTCCCGTAATCATGAATAATACGCGCAGGGCCATTTTCTTAGTGTTCTTGATGCTCATTATGGTCTTGGCCCCACTTGCATCAGGGGCAGATTCAGATGGCGATGGTGTTGATGATTCAATAGATGATTGCCCTTGGGCAGTTGGCACTTCAAACATTGATCGGGATGGCTGTCCGGACCGTGATGGTGATGGGACTTCAGACCTCACTGACAGTTGGACGACTACGAACCCAAACTTCCAAAATGAGTACACTACAACCTCCAGCCAGGATTACAAAGATGTCGATTTTTCACCCGATGGTGAATTTATCGTCACGGCTTCAGAAGATGGCTTTGTTCGAATTTGGAACGTAACTTCCCACATCAACATCAGATCTGCCACTACTACCGGCGAAGTTACTTCCGTGTCTTATTCACCCGACGGCATGTATGTCGCAGCTGGAATCGATGACGACACAATGAATATCTTTTACACCAACAATCTTACTTCAGTCCACGGCTCTATCAGCGTCGATGTCGGTGGTAGCGACTTAGTCAACGATGTAGAGTTCTCTCCCGACAGCAGTTTAGTTGCAGTATCGATAGGTCGCTCGGGAAACCAAGGGACCAATGGTCAAGTTTTTCTCATTAAGGTCGCAGACGGTCTCAAGTTAGGAAGCGGGATGAATCCTAACGGCGAGGACCGCTTCTATGATTCTGCATTTTCTCCCAACGGTGAACTGATTGCACTTGCAGGAAACGGTGATTTTTACATCGTTAACGTTTCTTCACGGGCAACTGTCTACACGTTGACCAATCCACCTGGTGCAGTCAACGCTATTGCTTGGTCTTCCGATGGAACCTACATCGCAATGTGCGGTGGTTGGGAAGGTTCTAGTTCAAGCTTTGATATGTATGAATTTTCAGGCTCCCAATGGGTCCGGATTTGGGAGAAGACAGTCTCAACATCATGCTATTCAACAGATTTCTCATACGACAGTAGTCAAGTTGGTGCAGGCATGGCTTGGTATCAAGGAGATGGCAATACTGCCCGTATTTACGATTCTGATTCTGGCGTTGAAATCGATACATTCGCAGGCCCCCGGCCAGGCGGTTGTACTTCTGGAAACAACAACCAATGCGGTCAAATCGAAGGGATGGCATGGAGCCCGGATAGCACCCGAATCGTGACTGCTCACGGACGAAATGATGAAGGTGTTTACTACTGGTTTGCCGACCTTGATGAAGACAATGACGGCTACAACACAACCGACCAAGGTGACGGCGTCGTTGATGCATTCCCAAGTGAAGGCAGCCAATGGGAAGATCTCGACAACGATGGCTATGGCGATAATCCTGCTCCCGCGTTCCAACCCGATGCTTGCTTGACCGTAGCAGGGACTTCAACCGAAGACCGCTTTGGTTGCCCAGATGCCGACGGCGATGGATGGTCGGATGAAGGCGATACCTATCCAGCAGATTCACTCCAATGGGTTGACAGCGATGGAGATGGTTTCGGCGACAATTACTATTTCGACCTCAATGGTGCCCAACTTCATTTGAATCAAACCGGTGATGCATTCCCGAACGATGCTACGCAATGGAACGATACCGATGGGGATGACTACGGTGATAATTATCAGAACGCCTCTTGGAATAATTTCCGCCCACCGGAATGGCCAGGTCTTCTTTTGATTGTTGCCAACAACGCTGACACTTTCCCGCTTGACCGCACGCAATGGGCGGATTCCGATGGCGATTGGGTTGGCGATGAACAAATGAGCGACCGTTCCGATGGCTGCCCAACAATTTGGGGCAACTCTCAGTATGATCGACTCGGTTGCCTCGATACAGACGGTGATGGCTGGTCAGATCCAGATGCTGGATGGCCAGCGACTACCAATTGCTATGGAGCCGATGCATTCCCTACAGATGCGACCCAATGGTGTGATGAAGACAACGATGGCTACGGTAGTAATCAAACAGGTAACAATGCCGATGAGTGCCCGAACCAAGCAGGAACTTCCACCGAGGATCGAATCGGTTGTGCTGATCGAGACGGTGATGGCTATTCCAATGCTGGCGACCCATTCCCCGACGATTCCACCCAATGGGCTGACCGCGACGGTGACAACCGTGGCGACAATGCAACTGGCAACAATGCCGACCTCTTCCCTGACGATTCGTCCCAATGGAAAGATACCGATGGAGACGGTTATGGTGACAATAAAGGCGGATTCAACGGAGATTCATTCCCGAATGACCCGAATCAATGGCATGATACCGATGGTGATGGCTATGGTGACAATTTTGTCGATGAAGACAATGATGGGATTTCAGAAGGCTTGTCCGATGTTTGTCCTCTCGTGTCTGGGAATTCAATGGATCCTGCCACACGAGGTTGCACAGATTCAGACAGCGACGGTTTTGTCGATCCCGTTGATGTATTCCCAATGGACCCATTCCAATGGGCTGATTCAGACGGTGATGGCTTTGGAGATAACACAGCAGTTCCAAGTGGAGATGATTGTGTAGACATTTATGGCAAGTCTTACGAAAACAACCGACACGGTTGCCCGGATGCAGACTTTGATGGCTGGGCAGATGTTGACGATGCTTTCCCGAACGACACACTTCAATGGAAAGATACAGATGGGGACGGCTGGGGAGATAATTACGGTTGGTTCAACGACACAATCCAAGACCTCGACAATATAGGTCAAACTATCACAATTCGCAATCAATCTGGAGATGCTTTCCCGCTCATTGATGACCAATGGTCAGATATGGATGGCGATGGCTGGGGCGATAATCAAACCAGTTTCTATCAACCAGACGCCTTCCCATTCGAACCTTCTCAATGGAATGACTTCGATGGCGATGGCTTTGGCGATAATAGCGTCTATGACCCCGATGGCGAAGAAGGGCCTCTTGGACCACAAAGTGCATTTGAGCCGGATGCTTGCCGTAAGGAATACGGAGAATCGAATCTCGAAGAATACGGTTGCCCTGACAGCGATGCAGATGGACGTGCAGATTTGTATGACCCGTGCCCGTGGGACCCAGCTGTCACCAATGGTGTATTGACTGGGCCGAATGCGGTTACATGTTCGATTACTTCAGACCCGAATGTGAACACAGGTGGGGATGGAAGTGGGCTTGGTTTCTCATCGAATTCAAAGACCTATCTCGTGATGGGCGGTTCCATTGTGTTCCTCCTGGCATTGATTTTCGTAGCACAAATTGCCAAGGCTTCCTCGAAACGTAAATCCTCGCTCGAACGGGCAAACGAACGAAAGACGGATCTTGCTTTCTCTGAAGAAGAAGAGCGCCGCCTGGCCTGGATTGACCATTATGTGGCAGCCGGACAACTTGACGAAGCTCGAGCACTTGGATGGACAGAAGGACAACCGACTCCAGAATGGAAGCAGTTTGAAATGCAACAACAAGCAACTCAAGATGCTTCAGTACCGACGATGCTTGACCTCAATCAACTTTGAAGTTTGGTTCTTTGTTACGCATCGTTTGCACCGCTGGCCTTTCAAGTAATGAGAGAAATGCTTGTTCATGGCCGGCGATACGCGTAACACCGTAGTGCTTCTCGCGTCGTTGCTGCTCCTTTCCTCTCTCCCATTTATTTCGAGTGCTGATACCACCAATATTGTCTTTGAAGTCGAAGAAACTTCATCTCCGTTGAATGACTGGTATGTGGCAGGAGATACGGTTGAACTTACAGCAATGTTCACCAACAATGGAGCATCGTCTACGATTGCCAACGACCCCTCTTGCGGTGTTGTTTTACAAGTTTTAAACGCTACAGGTTCTCTTCTCGTTGACGCTTCATCTTCATGTAGGGGCCAGACTCAAAGTATCGATTTAGTTGAAAGTGAAACCTATTCTTTTGATAGTTTAACATGGAACCTTCAACTTGAAGATGGCGTGTTTGTAGAGCCAGGAGTCTATACCGTGTCAGCGTATCACTCTGCCACTCAATCGCTTGCTTCGAAAGTCATTCAAGTGCAAACGCCGGTCGAAGTGTCACTTGAACTCGACTTAATTCTTGATCTTAGTAGCCGATTAAACGAAATACAACAGAATGAAGAAATTGTTCTCGGTGTGACACTTAGTAATCCTACAAACCAAGTCATTACTTTCCCACAGAATGCTGGTTGTCTCGTTGAATTGAATATGAATTCTGAAGTTTCTTTGGCTATGCCTTGTTTTGCTAATCTTACTTATCTCCAACCGTATGAACAAACTTCTCTTGGACATGTTTTACTTGAAGATGGTTCGCTAAATCAAGGCCTAAACCTCGTCCAGGTAAGTTTCCCTTCGCAATATCTCATGGAATCAATATCATTTACTTTGGAAGGGTCAGAAGTGATTGACACCTCACTCCAAAACATTCTCTTACCAGAGGTTCTCCTTCAAAATGGTGAAAAAGCACTTTATTCTCAAGGAGAGGTCCTCGCTTCGACTCTCCTTCTGACAAATATTGGAGATGAAACAGTACCTCTTCAATTTACCAATACTTGCCGAGCTGAAATGTGGGTTTTGGATGACGGAGGAGACGTTGTGTTTGACAGTCGAATGTTGAAAAACTGTAACGCATTAGAGCTGGATTACATTATCGATTCAAATGAGCAAGTACAATTTACATTACCAGATTGGACCTTTACCGACCTAGAAGGCTGTGAGGTTGCATCTGGAGAATACACACTCGTAGCAGAAGTCCCAGAATTTCATCTGTCGAGTATTCTGAGTATTCAATATGAGCACAACACACCATCGGAATGTAAATCTCCTCTTGAAATCGAATTGAACCCAGAGATTTTCCCAATCGAAGCAGGGTTCAACTTGGACCTTGAGATCATTGCTCTCAGTGAAGAGGTAGATTTGCGGTGGATTGGGCCTTGCGCTGTGATTATTTCAATCATTGATCTATCAACGCTAGAAGAAGTCCATTCTCAATCATCAATGTGTGATTACTATGACGGTCGCCATCTCGTTCTTCCTTCCGGTGACAATGTCACTCCTCTACTCTTTGAAATTGGAATGGTCAATATGGTTGATACGGAATTGCAACCACTCCCTGAAGGTCAATATCAGATGGTTTTGGATCTGGAAACAAATCCGCAGACTCGGGCTGGTTTCGCCTTCTCATGGCCATTTGCTGATGAACAAACAACAATGCAACAATCTGAAGAGGTTGTTCTTGAACCTAAATCTCGCCTTATTAGCGGAACTTGGTCTGGATTACAAACCGAACAAGGTACATGTTGGATGTTTGAATCAGCTGATGAGGGGCAACTCTTACTCTCAAGTGCAACTCTTGGTCAATGGCTTCCACAGCAAGGGTTGAGTGGTACTTACGAAGTCATCGCTGCTCCTGCTCATCCAGCATGTGAAAACTTCCAAGCACAATCATTCCAAGTACGAGGCGTTGAAGTTGAATCACAACTTCAAGTATCTGAACCTCTCGCTGAACCATCCGAGTTAGAAGAAGAATTGAGTGTTCAAGAACAAGCAGTATCCTTCATACCATCAGCGATAGTTGTTGTCACGACCGGTTCTCTTCTGTCTCTTTTATTCACCTTCGTACTGAGTAATGAGTCACTTCGTATTCCCACGACAACCGCAGGGTTGTGGCTCTTGGGCCTTCTCGGTCGAACGCATGAAACGACCGATGGTCGTTATCAGCGAGGACGATTGATGGGGTATCTTACAGCAAACCCCGGATGCCACTTCCGCGCGCTCATGGCAGCTCTTGACATGAGCAATGGACAAATCACCCACCATTTGCGAATTCTAGAATCAGAAGAAGGTATTTGGCGTAGAAAGGATGGTCGTTTGATGCGTTACTACCCACTTACGAATTCACTTTATCCGAATATGAGTGAGGACGAGTTACCAGTTCCACCGCTTTCACCAGATCCAAACAGCCTACAA
>JAPKCL010000193.1 GCA_028822955.1 Candidatus Poseidoniaceae archaeon | reverse complement strand
GCCAAGTGAAATTTCTAATTCAAGAGGCTGGATGACTGAACGTGAAGAACGGTACTTTCTTTGGAGTTGTTACTGCACCTTTAGCATCGGGTTCGTATGGAATCTACAGTTCGTTAGGTACTCCTCCAAACGGGGCGATTGACCGCACTCCAACCGCCCCTGCAGCCTGGTTCATCGTCGATGACCAAGTACCAGGGATCGTAGGTGTAGCCTCTCCGATGGATTCGATTGTACTTTCTGAATCGACTTGGTCGAATCTTCATCTCGAAGTCCTCATTTTGGAGGATGATCGATTGGATGAGGATACATTACTTCTCCATTGGGCAATTCACCCCGAAGGCATTGGTCTTTCAAGTCAATTGGTAATCAATGGCAGCCAACCCCTCTCCGTGATTGGTGGTCGGGCATTTGGTGATGAAATCCCATGTGCTGCGGTTTTGGATTTGGATGAGTTGTTGACCTCTACCATGCGTAATGACGCACTCGAACTTCGAATTTGGGTTACTGGACAGGACATGGCAGGGCATGAGATAAATCCAGTGTTCAACGACATTGATGCTCCACTCTCGGTTTGGGTTTTGGAACAACGCATTGCAGAATATTCTTTCAGCACTCCTGAGATGAAGCCGAGTGATGATATTGCAGCTGGTGATACCATTCGTCTAGGGGTTTCGATTACGAACTCTGGTCTAGCCGATGGTGATGCCCAGATTTTTGTTGAATTAGTTGAAAGTAACGGAGCACGTACCCGTATTGATGCGCGAGGCATCCAAATTGAGGCTGGAGGTACCTATCTCTATTCGAAGGATTGGATTCCTGACAGAGCAGGAACCATGTGGATCGAATATCAAATTATCAACGGGCCTCTTGCTCAATCTGAAACTGTTTATGTGGATGAACAACGTTCTGCGGGTATCTTTTCGGGTATCTCTTCAGTCAATCCCGTACTTTTGGTTGTCATCTTCTTGTTGACGACCTCTTTAGTCGGTTTACTCATCTTTGGACTGAAATCTCCTCAAGCAAAACAATTCGAACCAAATCAACAACGCGCAGTCAAGAAATTACCCACTATTGAAAATCAAATGAAGCCGCCACCTCAAGTGCAATCTGGGCCATATGGTGCCCCCGAGCAAGTCGCATCGCCTGGTGAAAACCCTTACAAGTGAATATTTCGTTATCCGAAGGCTTTGAAGCAGTGATGCTAACCGCAGCATGGAGGGAGTAGGAGGGCCGCTGACAGAGTTCGACTCTGAGGAAAGTCCCCTCTCCACAGTGCATACGGCTTACACAAGTAAGAGAACAGAAATGGTCAGGTCAATGCTGCAGAAACGAACGATACAAGGTGTGTACAATGAAGTTGAAAAACCGAGATTGCCTTGTTGTCGATGAGACGAGCAACCCCGTAGGAGCAAGTCCAAACAGCCCTGTTGACGCTGCACGTCGAGGGGCAGGTAGGATGCTAAGTTGAATGCGGTCACCGAAAGGTAACAGAAAGGGGCTTACTCCCTACTCCCTCCACTTTCGAATCTAATCTTCAAGCAGTACCGCTTCAAGCGGCTTCATTGACAGCGGTGATGCTAACGCAATACCGTCGCCATAATCGGTCCATGAGTCTTCACCTCGTATCATTGCACGCAAGGTGTGTTCGGCGGTGAAAATTGCCGGAAGTAAGAATGCGCTTGTTATGAATGCACAGAAGATCAAGAGACACATTATCATAAAGAAATTTTCGAGACCAGGGAAGGCAGCAATGAATCCGGCAGCGATTCCACAGACGGTAGTAGCCGTTGTCTCAAAAATCGTCTGACCTGTTTCCTCGATTGCATTTGCAATGCCAGTCGGCGTCTCACCTTCTTCCTGAATGCGATGCATAAC
>JAPKCL010000084.1 GCA_028822955.1 Candidatus Poseidoniaceae archaeon | reverse complement strand
CCTCATCAATGTGCTCCTGAATGGAATTCGCAAGAGGGACAACATAGTGTTCATCGGTCTCGAAGTTGCCCTCTTGCGAATTCCATTCAGGAGCACATTGATGAGGAGACACACTTGCTTTTCTCATATCATGGACTTCCAGTTTCACATGTCAAACGAATCGATGAAAGCAAAAAACATTGCCAAAAAACAAACAACTGTTGTTCGATTAAAACCGATGCAAACAAGATGTGTTACGGCCATCAATGTTTTGAGACGACAAATACTGTAGTTGGCTTACTTGGCCTCAAACCAGAACAATGGTCGATCAGTTTTCAAAGCCGGCTTGGACCAGTGAAATGGTTAGACCCTTCAACGTTGGATAAGGTCGAAGAATTAGCGAAGCAAGGAATCAAAAAACTGGCAATCGTAGCGCCTGCATTCTTAGCCGACGGACTGGAAACACTCGAAGAACTTGACATAGGTATTCGTGAACACTTCACGAACCTTGGCGGTGAGGAACTGACTGTGATTAAATGCCTTAATGATAACGAAGATTGGATTGAAGGGCTGGACAAGATGATTCTCAACAAGTTCAATTCATCAGTAGCAGCTTAGAAAAGTTCTGCAACTCGTTCAGCCTCATCGACTACATGGGTTACGGAAACACCGCTCATGCCCCAACCGAGATAATTGCAATCGGTTGCTTTTTGGGAAATCTCTTGCATGTATCCTGGTGGATAACTGGGGATTGTTTGAATACCAAGGTTTCTGAAAAGCGCAGGTTCCTTATGGCTCAAGAGCCGTTCTATAGATTTTCTAATCAGGTTTTCATCTCCGTCCCAACGATTGTGAGGCACCATGATTCGAAACAAACGGTGACCTTCTGGTGCCCGTTTTGAATGATGAAGATCACTTTCATGAAGAATGCCGCTGATGGGGATGGAAGCATCCGGAATCAAGGTCCCATAGCCATAGCGAACATCTGCGACATCGATGTCTCGAAAACCGACTGCGAAAACGCTCAAATGCGTTAAATTTCTCCCTTTTTCAACAACAGGTGCCGTCCAAAGAACCGATTCCAATGGCACCTCAAATTCGCTCGCAATTGATTGGGGTGATTCAACAGTTTGGCCAGTAATGACGGTAACATTTTCCAATGATTCAAGTTGACTTTGTAGTGCCACAACAAGCGATTCCATACCTCCATCGAAGGAAGCAACTGCACCTTTCTCGGGGGTGAAAAGAGGATAAGTGGCTTTGATTTGCTTTTTTAAACTGGAACCCTTAATGGGCGGTGGAGGTCCAAATTGAGTCATCGAAGGCATCAAGAAGTCGGCATCAACATTCTCTGAGGTGTTGTTAACAATACCCAACGTCAACGCATCTGCAATCTGTTTGTGCGGGAGTAATTCGGCTACTGAAGCGCCACCATTTCTTGCTTTGATTATTGCTTTGAGCAAGCGTATCGGGCCAATTTTGAACAAGGACAAAGCAGACAAACGATGTCGCTTTTCTCCGAGTAATACCCAACGAGATTTTGCTCTTGGCTGTGAGGGGTTAAATTGCTTTGAAAGATTGAGATCTTCGACCAGCCTCCAAAAGGCGGGGTGGGCTCTTGTTGCGTTGACTGCGAGGTCACAAATCCATTCACCCTCTGACCAAGTGGAAATTACTCCTCCAAGACGCTCCGACTTCTCAACAAGTACAATCTCTACATGTGGGCTTTTTTGCGCTATCCGGTATGCACAGCACATTCCTGAAAGGCCACCACCGACAATGACCACCTTATCCGAAAGAGACAGAGCCTCCTTGACCAACAGTGGACGCCGCATTTCTACGCCGTGACGAATCCAACTTGCAACGTCCGACATGGCAACATCCTCTTCAATCTATGAGCCAATCACGTGGTTCTTTGAGGACCTGTGAGAGAAGGTCTTCTTGGCTACCTGGCACTACTTCATGGCAGTATTCCCAACGGGAAGTGAGTGGAAGGGACATGAGAATACTCTCTATTCGGCCATTTGTGGTAAGGCCAAACTTGGTTCCTCGGTCATAGACCAAATTAAATTCAACATACCGGCCTCGCCGCAGTTGCTGCCATTCTTTTTGCTCATCTGTGAAGGGCATGTCTTTTCTTTTCTCAAGAAGAGGAAGATAGGAGGGCAAGAAAGAGTGAGCACATTCGGTTACGAATTTGAAACAATCCTCTTTACTGGCGCTGTTCAAATCATCAAAGAAGATGCCTCCAAGGCCTCGTCGCTCGCCCCTGTGTATGATGTGAAAGTAATCATCGCACCATTTTTTGTAAGTAGGATAATCAGCCACTTCATGTTGGTCACAAGCATTTTTGAGAACTTGATGGAAGTGCTTAGCATCGTCTTCAAAAAGATAACTGGGCGTTAAATCTGCGCCTCCACCAAACCACCAACTGCCTTCTTTCTCACCTTCACCTCGTTCAAAGTACCGATAATTGGCATGGACTGTAGGAGCCATTGGATTATGTGGGTGTAACACAAGACTTACGCCTGTGGCGAAAAAATCCAAGTCTTTGCCTTCGAGTTCATGACCACCGCCCATGGATTGTGCGGCTTGAGGGCTTAAAGTTCCATGAACAACACTGACATTGACACCTGCTTTTTCAAAGACCTTTCCTCCGGAAAAAACTCTGCTTCGTCCGCCCCCACCTTCTTCACGGGTCCATTCATCTTGGCGGTAATCGACTCCATCGATGCTTTGCAGTGCTTTACAGATTTCATCTTGAATCTGATATACCATGTCGATCATGGACTGGCGCATGATTACTCACCTGTAATCTCGCGGAGAACGGTCTCGACGCAATCAATTCTTGCTGAAGGAGCAAACCCGTGACCCAAATTGAAAATGTGTCCAGGTTTATCTCCAGCTGCTTTGAGAACATCCTGAGTTGCGACTCGTGCCATGTCTGTTGAACCGTGAAGTAAGGACGGGTCGAGGTTTCCTTGGAACGCAAGTTGGTCACCGAATTGAGCACGGTTTTGCGCTAAATCGTCTCTCCAATCCAATGAAATGGCGTTCACATCGAGTTCACGAATGGCCGAATGCAGATGGCCCGAGCCTTTTGCGTAGTGAATCAAAGGAACATCTGTCCCGACTTTCTCTCGGAACACTTCAATCGTTCTCTGAGTTGCAGGCATAGCAAACTTACGGTATGTATCTGGTGAGAGAAGACCGGCCCAAGTGTCGAAGACTTGAACTGCGTCTGCACCACCATGGTTTACTTGATCGGCCAATAAACCTCCAACGATTTCTCCCATCTTCAAGAGAAGGTTCTCTGCCTCTTCGGGATTTGAATAGATTTTCGACCGAGCATTATGGAAGTCTTTGTCGCCAGTTCCACCGGATAGTAAATACATGCAAATGGTCCATGGCGAGCCAACAAATCCGAGGCATGCCTTGGAATCTCCAACTTCTTCACCGACCGCTTTGAGTCCGTCAGCAGCCCAAGGAGCGTGCTTTCGTGCATTGAAATCACTCCAATCGTCAACGTCCGAGAAATCAAAATCACTAATTCGAATACCTCCACCATATTCCACATCATAACCGAGGCTTGGGAGGGGTGTGAGGATATCACTGAAGATAATTGCTGCATCTATGCCTTTGTACCTGTTCAAAGGTTGGAGCGTGATATCGGTACACAGGTCAACATCCATGCAACGTTCCCAGAAGGAATGCTCCGCGGCTATCTTTCGATATTCTGGCAGGTGTCTGCCAGCTTGACGCATAAACCAAACAGGTGTTCTGTCGACTGGCTTAAGATTCAAAGCAGAAACAATTCGTTGCTTTCCGTTCATATTACCACTCCAATTCTTCGAGGACTTCATCCAGTGCTTTAGCCATACCGAGGAGGTGATGTTCCTCGTGGACAGTTGCAATAAATCCGATTTCATAGACCGATGGGGCTAGCATGTATCCTCTCTCGAGTAAACCCTTGTGCACGTCCGAATATAACATACCAGCATCGCTTGGAATCAAGTCTGCCCTTGCTGGCGGTTGAGCTGAACTTGGAGAAAACCAAAACAAACTACCGCGCCTCATGAGGCGCATAGGGTAGCCATGTTTCGCAAGAATAGGCTCGACGCATCCATCAAGATATTGACCAAGCGATTCAAGCCTGTCATACGCTTCTTCATCCAGAAGGTCGAGGGTGGTAATTCCTGCCGCCATCGCAAGTGGATTTCCAGAGAGCGTTCCTGCCTGGTAAACAGGACCGAGTGGCGATAGTTTTTCCATAATCTCACTTCGAGCCCCGTAAGCTCCAACGGGAAGACCGCCGCCAATGATTTTACCCAATGCAGTGATGTCTGGAGTGACACCTGAAATCTCCCCATAACTTCCATCCTTGAAACGGAAACCGCTGATTACTTCGTCAAAAATCAACAAAGCGCCGTACTTATGGCATAACCCACGGAGTTTAGCGAGGTATTCATGACGTTGAACTAAAAGACCGTTATTAGCGGGCAAAGGCTCGATGATAACTGCAGCAATTTCATGCCCGTGTTCGTTGAACAGATGGTCGACTGCTTCATCATCATCAAGTGGAGCGATCAAAGTGGTAGCGACTGTATCCTTCGGAATCCCCGGACTGCTGGCGATGCCAAAGGTGGCTAAACCACTTCCAGAACTGACCAGTAATGAATCGATATGACCGTGATAACAGCCTTCAAACTTGACCAAGAGGTCACGACCAGTATAGCCCCGCGCAAGGCGGACTGCACTCATCACAGCCTCGGTTCCTGATGAAACAAAACGGACCTTGTCCATGTGTGAAAATCGCTTTTTTACTCTTTTTGCTAATTCGATTTCCCCTCTGTGGGGGGCGCCAAAAGAAGTCCCATTCTGCATCTTTTGATAGACTGCATCGAGAATTTCCGGATGAGAATGACCGTGAACCAGAGGACCCCATGATTGGACAAAGTCAACGAGTTCATTACCGTCCACATCGGTCACAATAGCGCCGGATGCTTTTTCGAAATAAATCGGGTTTCCATGAACTGACTTGAATGCTCGAACTGGGGAATTCACACCGCCAACTAAGTGTTCGAGTGCTTCGTGGTGAAGCATATCCGATTTCTCACGTTGCATCTTAACACCTCAAAGCCAATTGCGTGATACTGCCTCACGGGCATGGTAACTTACAATGATGTCAGCCCCGGCCCTTTTGAAGGAATGGAATATCTCACGAACCATCTTGCCTCGAGATTCGTCATCTGAGGTTGAGGACATGACCATTGAATATTCACCGCTCACATTGTAAACAGCCACAGGCCTTGATACGGCATCTGCGACTTTTCGGACAACATCAAGGTACGTCATTGCCGGCTTAATCATAATGATGTCTGCACCTTCTGCTTGGTCAGTTGTAGCCTCTAATACCGCTTCTCCATAACCAGAACGAATATCCATTTGATGGCTGCTTCTATCACCAAAAGTAGGTGCTGAAGCCGCTGCATCTCGGAATGGGCCATAAAAAGACGAGGCGTACTTGACCGAATAGGAAAGAATGCCTGTATTGACAAATCCAGCATCTTCCAATGCAGTCCGAATGGCCAAAACTCGGCCGTCCATCATGTCAGAGGCAGACACATAATCCGCACCAGCTTCTGCATGTGAAAGAGCAATTTTACATAATTCGGTGACAGAAAGGTCGTTATCAATGTGTTCATCATGGATAATTCCACAATGGCCGTGGTCTGTCGCTGTGCATAAACACACATCGGTCATGACGACAATGTCATTGCCAAATTGAGATTTAAGTTGGCGGATTACGTGCAATAAAGGCATGTCCTTTGAGGAGGCTGCGCTTGCAGTCGAGTCTTTCTCTTGTTCCTCGAGAACTGGGAACAGCATATGCGAATGAATTCCCAACTTCATGTCAGCAGCAATTGTCTGCAACAGAACATCAGGAGATTGGCGGTGAATACCAGGCATACTATCAATCGGTTGATCAACGCCTTCACCGGCTACAACGAAATGAGGTTGCACCAATGAGGAATGGATGCTAGCGCTAAAGTTCAAATCTCTACGAGAAGGTGTCCAGCGGTTGATTCGGGGTCTCAAATTCACAATTCCACCTCGTAATTTTTCCACCATTTCGCAATAAATTTCGCAGTTGGTCCCTGTAACACTTCAACAGTTGAGCCGGAAAAATATTCCATTGAGGCGATTTCCTCTCTTGATGTTTTGCCCATGCACAAGATATTTTTAGGTATGGGCAAGGAATTCGTCATCCATGCTTTGGCAGATGAAGGCGAAGAGAGGAGGAGTACGTCGTTTGTGCCCATTTCCATACCATCGACCACCTTTGCCTTATTTTCGTAGCCAACCCATGAATCAACATTAAATCCAAGTGAAGATAAGGATGTCATCAACTCACTTGAACCAACGTTTGAGCGAGGTAACATCAGTTTGATGTTTCGGTCGATCATTCGGTCGATGTAAACTGACAAATCTGAAGAATTCCTAGCCTTGGCGCATATGGAAACCGTCACTCCACGCTTGAAGCAGGCTCTTGCTGTACCTTCACCAATAGCTAACCATTGTATCCTGTTGAGGTCGTCGTTTGATTGAGCAACTTCAATAGCACATTTAGCGGCAAAGGGAGAAGTGAGGACGAGGTAAGGCCATTCGGAGCGTGGAGCGGATTCATCAATGAAATCCTTTGGCCAATTCTCAGGCTTGGCAACCAACTCAAGAACTGGCTTATTGAGCACCTGAATTCCATCGTTTTCTAAGACTCTGGCAAGTCGGTTCGAATTAAGAGTTGAAATCAATTTAGGTTCTTTAGAAACCTTTTCTATAGATTTTGGAATATCTTGAATTGGAGGTTTGAGGTCAAGGTTTCCGACTTCTCCTTGATAGTGAACAACATCAAATTCAAATCCGTTACAAAACAGTTCTCGCCAATTCTCAGGAGATATTTTAATCGAAGCATACCCTTTCTTCACTTTAATGCCTGCAGGGTAAAGACAACCCCCACCGATTGAAGACAGGAGTTTTCGTTCTTCAAGTACATCCGATTCGGTTTCTGGATGGTTCAGAATTGTGCGAAGGTGCTGAAAAGAAACAATGTCTTCAGAACGACAATGGACGGATATGGAACCTTGACCAGGCGCTGTTGGCCATTCAATGTCACTTATTCGAACCGCTCCCAAATCCAGAATCCACGGTTCAAGTGCACCAACTTCATGTAAGCGTAGAAGTCCAATCTCGGCCAAAATAACAGAATCAACTCGTTTTTGTTGTAATCTTTTCAATCTCGTTTCAACCTGACCTCGGACGGCAACGGCCAGACATCCTGCCCATTGCCGTCCAGCGCTTGG
>JAPKCL010000192.1 GCA_028822955.1 Candidatus Poseidoniaceae archaeon | reverse complement strand
GAAGAACGCTCTTGCCAGAACCTTGGTTCAGCAAATGGATGCAAAGAAGTGCCTGTTGAAATTACTGATGACTTACAAATCCAGTTGTTTTTAGCGGAAGATGAATCAAATAACGCCCGCTTCGACCAACTCCCGAACAGTGGTGATTCAAATTTCACTTTAGCAATGAACATTACGAACATGTCTTATGCTCATCTCGAATTTAACTTCCCTCTAAAGCAAGGATTACGGATGGTTAATTATTCCATTCAAGATACGATCACCAATACTGACGGTTCAGTCAATGTATCTGAAAACATGGCATTGAGTGCTCCCGAAGCAGTGTATCTTCCTGACGGTCGCATCCGAGTAAACCAAGTCATCACATATGGGGTCTCTGAATCTTCAATTCTACGACAATTGTTTATGGATTTCTCAACGATGGCTCCCGAAACGAATGAAGCCCCTGAATGGAGTTCGAATGCTCCAGAGGACGGGACTATCATTCCAATACTTGGACTGAATTCAGAGAATGAGGTGCTGGCCGTTGCTGGTGAAAGAACAGAGATGTGGGCAACCGACGATAGTGGATGGGGATTGGACTGCACTTTCGCTGAGACTGGCTGGATTGCTGCTCTCGATGGTGAAGGCGACATGATGGTCTCTGTTGGAAACTCTCAAGCACAGTCTTCAGATGCAGAATGCTATGTTGTCGACCCGTTTGGCGCAATGTCCATTGATTCACGAAACTGGACTTTTGGTCAGGTCTTTACTTCCAGTGGGCTTCTCTCTGCAACAGGTGACAGTATCGAATTTACCATCACACCAACTGGTTTAGTTAGCGAATTGCAGATTTCTGCACACGCTCATCAAATGAATACAATGGGACAAATACGTACTGTGACCCTTGCTTCAGATGCTTCAACAATTTCGTTACCCCTCGATGGATTATCACCTGGTGAAATCATGGTCAAAGGGCAAGCTGAAAGTTCAACTATGCTGGACCTTCATTTTATTCTCGACTTTGACCTTGAAAAAGCAAGTCTACCTCCACTCGTCTCAGTTAAGAAAAACCTTGATGGAGAAAATGCAACATGGGAAGCAAGCGGCTTGACTTTTACCTTACAAGGTGAAGTGTTAGACCCTGATGGTGAAGAAGTGTCACTTTCTCTTCGGCTATGCGGCTATACAACAAATAATTTCTTGCGCGCTGGAAGTTCTTGGGAGATCGATGTCAATATCGTTTCATGCTCCTCACAAAACCCTCCTGTAACCTCTTATGACATTGTCTTGACCGCAACAGATGAATCGGGAACTATGACGACGCTATCCGTATATGTCCCAGACCCATATGCAAACAATAACGACAATAATAATGGTGAAGACGATTCTATTTCGACGGAAGAAGAAGGACTCCCAGCCATCTCTATGATCGCCACATTGAGCATTGTTTTACTCGGTGCTGCCTTCGCAGGAAGAGCCCGAAAAGAATGATGTCTTCAACCGACACCCTCAAAAGAGGGGGTTCGGCCCATTAAGCAGGTGAAGGTATGTTCGCGGGTGTAATTGAGTCAAAAAGTCATGAAGGAGGATTTCTAGTTTCGTTTACTGGGTCTTCTCCCGCCCTAGAGTCCATCATCATCAATGCCGAATCCGGTATTTACATCGGTAAAGTCGATGCAGTACTTGGAAACACAAACTCTCCACTCGCTCACGTAGCACATGTTGACCGAAAACTCGATCTCGACTCTTTGGTCGGCATCAATGTAGGAATTCGTGCCAAAAAGCAACGCGAAGAACGTCGAGAACGTGATTCAGATCGTGGCCAAAGAGGCAATGACCGAGGATACCAAAGTCAAGACCGTCAAGGTGGACGCCCAGAACGAAATGACCGTGGACAAGACAACAACCGCAATGGCG
>JAPKCL010000191.1 GCA_028822955.1 Candidatus Poseidoniaceae archaeon | reverse complement strand
GGAGTATCGAGGGCTTCAGGCCAGGGGCGCTGGTCGTCCCAATCTGCCCAATGCTCAACCCATGTCTCCATGAATGGCTGGGCATCGAAACCAAGGTCGACCATCACTTGTGACGGAAGAGCAGTGCCACCCTTACGACGCAAACCTGCGCGAACCAAAGCAGATGAACACACTACACCGCCTTGTTCAACAGTATGTTGGAAATAAAAGAATTTCTCGTCCATGCCAACCAGTTGGGTTCGAATCAGCGTCTTTCGGAAGGGGCGTACACGCTTCCGGTAGCGGATTGTGGAACCACCAACTACAAACGCTAGTTTGTTTTTTCTTGTGTAACTTACCAAGCCAATAGCGAAGGCCAGTTGGTACCTCGCCATATCAAACATTACAAAATGGCGTCCATTATTGACTTCTGGATAAACATCTAAGTCACCGATCATTGGCCGATACATTGTGTGGAATTCGGACCTCCAGTCAACTTCTTTTTTACGACGAAAAAAATGACCGATCGCCATCCGCAATACTCGAAGATAAGGGTACATAGTTGGGCCTTTGGACAACTGTTCAAGAATGCTTGCCCTGTCTGCAAAGGGTGGCAGTGAACAGAGGGCTGTAAGACGGCCAATACTTTGCCTCGAAGAGTAAATTTCTCATTCCATCCAAGGAATGACGTCAGGTATTTCTGCAAAAAGGTTCGCTGGAAGCGCTGTTTTGATTTTTGACACCGAGCCTAAATCTGCGGTCACTTTCTTTTGCCATGTTTCAAATTGCTCAAATGTGGTCATCTTGAGAACTGGGTTATTGGTACGGTTCCAAGCGAGTGTTTGCATAATGGTCCCTGGCGCTTCATGACCCGTGCAGACGAGGAGTGTACCATCGAGTTGTTCGAGTTTTTTCAGAGACTCCCAATGGGAGAACAACTCCCCACTTGGCAAATCATCACGACCGACACCACCCTGGCCAGTAAAAAGAAAATCTCCTGTCAGCAGATGTGACGGGCCTTCAATGAGAACATGGTCATTGGTATGTCCGGGCACATGATGGATTTTGAGTGGAGTTGACCCGAGCATCAGCGCTTCTCCTTCTTGGAGATACTTTGAGACCTTCAAGCATGCTGTATCCTTCCACATCACATATTCGCAACCTGTTCGCTCTCTGAGAGAAGAGCATGCGGAGATATGGTCAGCATGGGTATGTGTCGCAATGGCGTAGTGGAGGCTAAGGTTGCGAGTCTCGATAAGTGCGAGATATTCGTTCATGAAATCATAAACAGGATCAACTAATGCAGCCATTTGAGTGTCGGAGTCTACCAGCAGATAGGTCTTCGCCCAGCCAGATTGGTTGAGTTGTTCGAAGTGCATAAGTGTGCGATTGAGCACATGTACTTGAAGAAGACCATGTCCGCAATTTCAATGATACGAGCATTGATGAAACATGAGGGGAACCGAAGAACATGCATCCCGAGGAAGTGATTCATCTAGAACACGACGGGAAGGTGTTACTGGTTGACCAAAATGGTGATGGTCCACAACTCCCAATCCAAGGTCGCCAAGATGAGACGACGATACTACGACTTCCCACACGCAACGAAATAGAGCGAATGGGAATCGAATGGAAGGTCATTCGAGAAACACGTATTGTATTTGGAACCCTTGTGTACCGGGTCCTCAAAGGCTATCCGAACATTGAATGGCCAAAACACTGGGCATGGAAAGACGAAATGATTGCTGATAATTCCGTTCACCCAGTGGCACGAGAGGCGATTTACCGTTCGATACATCGACTTGTATCAAAAGTCATGATCTGCAATGATGCCGGGGATGTATTACTTGCAAAAGTGGAACGTGGGCACTTTAGAGGATTTTGGACTTTACCTGGTGGCTATATGGACCACGATGAACATCCAA
>JAPKCL010000010.1 GCA_028822955.1 Candidatus Poseidoniaceae archaeon | reverse complement strand
GGTGTTGCTGCAGGAGCATTAGTGTCTGCAGCAGTGAAAAGCAACTGGGATGGAAAGAACAATTGACATTCTATCATTCTCTGTACTAATTTATTTGAATGATTCCAAGGAGGTCCGAAACCCCTTCGTATTTTGTTTTCCGATTCAAAGGGGATTCAGTGGATCGATACAGACGCTATCCATCGCATACCCATCTGCGCCAAGAAACCCCCTTGCAATTTACTCTTCATCTGTAAGTTCACCTTGAGGCTGAATTAGCATTCTGTAGTATCCAAATAGTAAGAAAATTAGTGACAGCAAGATCAATACCGCAGAGACAATCAAGCAAACAAGCAATGCAATTCCTTGACCAAAGCCACAATAAAGTTGTCCATAGCATGGATTGAAATGGAAGTATATTTCAAACCCAACAATCGGAATTAGTGATAATTCAACACCAGCAAAAAAAGTCCAAAATGTATATTTGAAATTTCTTTTCTTACGAATATAAACCTGTACCATTTTTATTAAAACTAATTGGATAAGAATACCAATTATCACATATCCAACAGTTTGC
The DNA here is from genome assembly GCA_028822955.1 of Candidatus Poseidoniaceae archaeon. Lineage (GTDB taxonomy): Archaea > Thermoplasmatota > Poseidoniia > Poseidoniales > Poseidoniaceae > MGIIa-L1. Next base: position 26,189 of record JAPKCL010000010.1, on the reverse strand, counting down.
ACAATTGATGTTTCAACACTACGGAGATAAACATGCTCCCCTTATTTGGGAGAATATTTGAAAGAAATACTTGGTATGAAATAATCAATTACTTCATTTTCAAAGGGGATTCAGTGGGTCAATACAGACGCTACGGACTGCCAACTCTTCTTGGCAGAGTGTTCCTTTAATTTCCTTCAATAGAACGTACTCTTTCTCAAACAGGGGCGGTCATGCTCCACAATGTAGAAGGTTTGTGCCAATCGCGTATCTGGTCAGTCTCGAGACGCAACTGTAGGCCTTCTCCAATTTCAATTTCCATATCCATCATTTCGAAGGAAACACTGTGTTCATTGGTTCGAAAGGTATCATCAAAAAGAATTTCTTGCTCAATCACTGAACCGTCCACTGTACGCTCAAGGTAAACTCGAACATGACATTCTTGCAGCGGATTGCGAAGAGAGCAAGATTCACTGCTACCATCATGTGCTACAGTCACAACCCCTTCGAAAGAAACTGTGCCTGATGAAGGACGAAGGTCGATGACTGTCGCTTTGGCTGTAGGTGTGCAAACGCACTCCATGTTATCTGATTCTACAGTACCAACGAGATCAACAATGATTTCAACCGTTGCTACTTCAATGGATTCAAGAGAAACCGAAGTAGCGGTAACGGTGTAAAAATCAGGTTCAGCATAGCTGTGGTTTACCATTGGCCCAGTAGCAGTAGTTCCATCTCCGAAATCCCAGGTCACTACACCGCCGACATTGTTCGCTTCAAATTTGAATTCGTGAAGACGTTCGGTGATAACATCCTCTTCATCGTTATCACCTTCATCAATCTCCACAAGCGTATATTGATTGATGCCATAGACGATTGGTGCCTCGATAGAAAAGACCCCAGTCGTTGAAGAATTGGAGGTGGCAATGTTGGTGAGTACTGCTCCTGTTGCTGCACTGAGCACCAGCAGAAAAACAATTGTTGCTAGAGAGAATGAGTACTTCATAGTACAAATTGAGTGGGACGCCTTATGAACATCTGTTTTGTTAAAAAATGTGTTTTAGAAATCTCAGAGCCGATTTCTCTTTCATTTTCGATGATATTCTACACCATCTGGAAGAGGGTTCCACGGTAGGACATCGCACCAATGACCGATTCTCCAAGCCCTTGCTTGAGTCATAATTGAACCCAGATAAATCGGCCCTTGATGCCCGGTGGCAAGTACTTCATCGAGTGCCTCTTTACCTCGATTGTCAAAGCGTGCAGACTGGCGAACACCGGTTGGTAACGCTCGCCCGTTTACATCTGCAGGTTCACAGAGTTCGAGAACTGCTGATCCTGAATCGGAATCGTAATCTTGGAGAAGAACGACTGCATCTGAAAAGTCACTCTTGTGAAGCGTGCCGTTATCATTTCTCCAGTTCCACCAGTGCGGACACCATGCTTTCCAGTCACAGAAACCTCCACAGGATGAGTCGCCGATAGTCGGTTCCATGGGAAGAGTTGTAGGAACTGTTGCTTGCCAAGCAGCATATGCTGCTTCGAGCACACTCTCGCCATGCGCTGCCCATTTCGAAGCGTTCTGGGTGTACCAGCCTTCGGTTCGAACTGTCGGAGCGTTCGGGTTATTGGCAAGAAGAATATCACGATACATGCGCAGTTGACGATTGACATCAACCTTCAATTCGGTTTCTGGAGTTCTACCCGTTTTCAGGTCAGCGACTAACCACCCAACTAATTCACCAGCATCGTTGATGTCGCCCATAAGTAAATCCAGGCGCCCCATGAGGCGTCCGTCTGAGGTTTTTAATTCTCCTTCAACTGCAATTGCAAGTTTCTGAATTCGTCGCCATAAAGCCCCTGTTATGCGATCTTGTTCCAGGCTGCGAACACCGACGTGGTCGAGTAACATCATGACTGCTCCACGTTGATTGCGTATCGCATCTTTCCACTTGTCTTCTTTCCATTGCGGGCGGCGAGGAGTTGCATCGAAAACAGCCTTTTCTTCTTCCCAACGTACTTTGAGAACACGTTCTGCATGTTGAGGAAGCCATCCACTTTGAGCATCGTCAATGTGTGAAATATCGTGAAGAAGAAGGTCTTCGACTGAGGCATGTACTGCTGTCCCAAGCGAAGCGGCCATGCCTGCTTTACGCGGTAAACCTTGACGGCTTAACCAATACATACGCGGGCAGGTTTCGTAACGATTCCAAGCAGAAGGGGAGAGCATATGAGGGCGCGGTTCTGAAGGTGATTGCTCCGCCATAACTCCCGCTTGCCCTCAACAAACATCAATCCACCGATGATTACGAAAGATGCAAAGTGTTGAAACCTAAGAGCACCAGCAGAGTAACATGGAACGCTCAAGTGTCCGACTCAATACCAAAATTGAAACTGAAAATGCAATGGTCGTCGCCTGCTTCCCTAGCATCGGTATGGTCTCCAGTGTCGTTGCTCATTTTTTGATTGACCATTTGGACTTACAATTTGTTGGAGCGGTAGTCGACCCTCGACTACCCGTCATTACTTTGATTCAAGAAGGTGAACCATTGCCTGTTATTCGTGCCTATGCTGGAAAACCGGAATGCGCCATTGAAGGATGCGACCAAGTTATTCTTTTGATGAGTGAACTGGTCATTCCTGAACCGTTGGTCAATGATATTGTCTGGGCTATGTTTGAATGGTCGAAAGAGAACAAAATCGTCCATGGTGTCGTCATCGACGCCTTTGCTAAAGAAGGCATGAAAGGAAACCTCAACGGTGCAGAACCTACCGTTGAATATGAAGATACTGAAGCCATTGATGTCGTTGGAATCGGGGCAAATCAAAAGGTAAGAGATATGCTCACTTCAATGGATATCACACTACTGAACCAAGGCGTCATCAAGGGCATTAACGCCGCAATTTTGAGTGAAGCACGTCGTCGTGGACTCGATTTGATGTCAATCATGGTTGAGGCAGACCCTCGATGGCCTGATGCTCGTGCTGCTGCAACACTTATTGAGACTCTCAACAAGTTGCTACCGACCATTGACTTACCTCACCAACCTCTCCTTGAAGAAGCAGAATTACTTGAGAGTCAAATCAAATCGATGATGGAAGGTGCAGATACGAGTGCTGTTACCCCAACTAACAATTCAATGTACGGTTGAAGAAGAATTCATTCTTTTCCAACTCAACACAAGCATGGTTGCTCCGAGCAGGAGGCCAATTACGCTTACCAGCACGGGGAACAAGAGAACCTGCTCGTAAGGCAGATGGAATATATCGAGAAGTGATTCTCCTCGGGTAAAGGTTCCTCCAGCTGAAGCAGTCAACAGCATTGAACCGACTGCTGCAAGGCCAGATGAACTGTGAAGAACAACTGATTTGGTCGTAGACCATACCTTGCCTCCAAGTCGCCACCGGGAAATCAGGCACCCAAGAGCGAATCCAAATCCAGTCATCGAAAGGAACATTTTATTGACCAAAATAGGACTGTTCAATCCCTCTCCTGGGGCAGATGAAAGACCGCTCAAAATTGCAAATGGTGTAGCGACAAGTCCGAAGGCAAGAGTGAAATGGGCCACGTGATCGAATACAGACGTCCATGATGGTTGTTTCAAAATACCCAAATGAAGTAGGAGACAAAGCGTAAAACTCAATCCTGCTACAGAGAATGCACCAACAACAAGTTCTGTAGTTACGACGTGTAAGGTTTCAGAAGAAATCATACTTGTCCACCTCCATATTTCCCTGCAAGATAGTCATGGCCATACGCATCCCATTGAGCTTTTGTCCAGTCAGTTGGTAATCCTGTAGCGGGCAGAGGCGGTGGGGCGAGTTCTTGAGATGGAGGCTGGGCATCAGTCAAAGCAAGTTCTTCCAAGATGAGAGGGGTTTCGTCATACTTTGAAGGGGTTGATGTGGAAGTGAAACGAATTTGGAGTGTTATCACGATACCAGCGATCATGAACAAAAGGGCAAAGGCTTGGAGATAGACAGCATTTTCTGAAACTTCCCAACTGCTTTCTTCAGCAGCAAGAGTGAACCATGGCGTCGTTTGTTCCGGCCCTTCGCCTTCGAGAATAACACGCCACTGAACGGTCGTTGGTTGCAATGCTGCTGGAATAGTTGTTATCCAACTGTTGTCTCCTGTAGAATTAACAAGTGCGTTGCTGATGAGTCCATCTTCAGACTTCCATTCAAATTGTATTGAGTCGGTGAATTGTGTTTGAATGTTCAACTCAGTTGGAGAATCAAGCGTTCGAAGGGTTGGAGGAGTGAAGTCCGCAGCCAGTCGTGGTAAATTTTCGGGCACAGGTTCGACTGAAACTTCGAACCCTGTTGCAGTTGTTCCGAAGAAAGGAGACGAATCTCCGCCACCGTGATGAATCGCTGCGTAGAACGTAGTTGAACCAAGAGTTGATGCTCGAATCACCCATGAGATACTGGTTTCGTTTTGCCCTGGAGTGAGTGTTTGTTCGAGATAATTCACCGCCCCCCCGTTCGCATCGGAGAGAACTTCCCATCCCGCGTCCTGTGGTGTATCTGAATGACCGGTCGTGTCGGTTAACAAAAACAAACCAATCAAACGAGTCGAACTTGTTTCAAGATTTGTTGCAGTAAGGGTGAGTGTAGTTGGAATTCCAACGTAGATAGTTTCGGGTGAGGAAAGGGAGAGGATAGCACTCGATGTTTCATTGATCGATGCATCTCCATGACATGCACCTCCGCATTGCATGTCTTGAATCGAATCGCCGTTACCGCCGGGTTCAGCGGCCCCAAAAGCGGAACAAGTCAAGAGTAATGAAAGAACAAAAACAGTGTGGAAGCGGGATTTCATCTTCAACTCAATCCCTCCGTCCCATCAAAGCAAATCCACTTGCGGCGATTCCAATCAATAAGAAAAGAATTCCTGAAATGAGCCCCCCGATTGAAGAGGGGCCTGGTGCTTCAGTAGCAGCGGGTTCAATCATGATGGATTGAGCACCTGAAGTTCCTGCGACCAAAATCATATCTCCAATTTGAGGTTGTATAGTGTAGGAAGTATCGCCAGCAAACAGAGGCGTATCAACATATGATTCAGAGGCAGTTGTGCCGACTAATACCCCGTTTCGTAGAATGTTAAAGGTTGCATTCGGCCCATCCCAGCCCCATTCTAAAACAACCGATTTGCCCTTTGAATCGGTGTTGAAATCGGTAACTACTGGTCCTTGGATTCCCGAGAGTTGTACATTAGCAGTAGAAGTTGCCCCCATGTCATCGATAACTGTGAGAGTAACAACCGTATTGGCAAGTGGAATCATTTGGATTTCGAAACCTGAATCTGAACCTATGAACCCTGCAGTATCGATCCAAGACCATGCCGCCTCTACAATCCGTCCATCGATATCACTCGATTGTGTAGCGTCGAGTACAGTCAATTCTCCAATCCAAATAACTTCGTTTTGGACATTGATTTGGGCTGTAGGTTCGATATTAAGAACAGTAATTGTCTCAATAACTGTAGTACCAGATGTCGAATTACTGTCTGTTGGCGTGACGTGTACTGCCCATGTTTGGCCTGGGCCAAGTAAGTGATTCGGGACGCTGAGTTCACCGGTTAGAGAACCGTAGAGGAAACCATTACGGTACCACGTAATATGTGATTCAACTTCGTCTCCATCTGCATCACCAGTAGAGATGTCAACTTGTAATGGCCCAAGAGCCGTTACATTCGAAGAAAGGGTCAGACTTACTGTGGGGGCGCTGTTAACGATGGTCACGTTTGCTGAAAGGGCAGTTGCACTAACTTCAGTACCATCGCCTGCTTTCACCATTACAGTCCATACTTCTCCTTTGAGTGTCGAGACATCTGAAAGAGTTGTCAGGCCAGTCAATGAAGACTTCTTGATACCGTTTCTCCACCAAGTAATCTCTGAATTAGATTCTGAATCACCGTCGATATCTGACATCGTGTACTCGACCGTAATCGATTCAGTGGTCGTTGCTTCAGAATGACTCAAAGTAATGGATTCTGTTATCGGGGCAGAGTTTTGAATCTGAACGGTGTTACTCGAATACCAAGTTGACCATTCAGTGCCATCGTTCACTCGTACCTTAGCAAACCAAGATTGATCTTTTTCAGTAAAGGTTGATGGAAGAGTCATGCTGTTTTCTGCAAAGGCAAACGGTGCGTTGTTGAGGAACCAACTAATTTCGGAATCGACTTCAGTATCTCCATCAACATCAGTAAAAATATAGCTGACCGAAAAGTCGTCGGTCGTGTAAATTGTCGATGGATTCAATTCAACGACAGATGCAACCGGGGGAGTATTTGTTTGTCCGCCTCCAATCATCACGGTGGAGGAAGTTTGCCATGGCGAGGTCCCTTCGGTGTCATTTGCTCTGACCTCAACAGTCCATGATTCACCATCACGTGTTGCGAAGGAAGGGAGTGTTTCTATGTCGTTCAATTCAGGGACGAGGACGCCGTCGAGGAACCAGTGAATATCAAAATGAACCTGGTCTGCGTCGTCGTCTGAAGAAGTGCTGCTAAACGTCAAGTTATCATCAGAAGATGGACTTGATGGCTGAATTATTGGTGTTGTCAAAGTGGGAATGGAGTTGGCAATGGTCAAGGTATTACTCGTCTGAGGAGCACCTGCGTCTGAGCCGTCAGACGGCGTTACAGTTGCCTTCCAATCTTCACCCTTCAAAGTAGAAGATGCCGAAATCGTGAGGCCTTGGAGGCCTATTTGCTCAACATCGTCTTTGAACCATTGAATTTGTGTCCCGGATTCAGGATCATTATTTGTATCTGAATAGGTATAACTCAGCGTCAACGACGATGTGGTCGTTGCCCCATTTGGGCCCAACATGACGTTCGAAACACTTGGGGGAGTATTTGCAACTGCGCCCGCTTCTGAAATTTGATAGGAGGCTATAGCCCATCGGTCACCGGTATTCCCACTGCTGCCATCGGCAGTCATAGCTGCAACTGAAAGAGTTGCAACACCAGAGCCAGTCGATGGTGCTATCCAATCGACACTCCACGAACGTTGACTGCTTCCAGTAATCGAATGCGTCGCACTGTTTTGGGCACCGTTCACATTGACTGCAAAGCCGATTCCTGACGAAAGAGTACCTTTGTCAACTTCAAGACTAAATCCGCCGTTGTTTCCACTAACTCCATTGCTTACTGAAATGCTGAGGGTTGAAGTTGCTCCCGCAGTGTATTGACTAGGTTGGCCAGTCATGGTAACGGTTGCAGCAGGTGTGCCAGATTGTGAATGACAGTTACAACCGGAACTTTGGTTTTGTATTCCATTCGATTTTCCTTGCGTCAAAGGCGAACTGCCAAGTAAGACAAGAAGAACTAGAACCACGGTCAGTGCCTTACGATTCATGCTTACACCACTGCACAAGTGGTTATCAAAGAGTTGGTTAAGTGATTGTGTAAATCGAGCCGTTCTCACTTGAAATCGAAAAGGGATGGTTGCTTATTCTCTGTGTTTTTCGTTTCTGAATTCTGCTTGGACTCTTGTTCTATCGAGCTGTGAGTTTGTACGGGTGATGTTTGCTGGTCAATTGCCGCTTCAAGTTGTTGTTCTGACCAGACTTGTACGCCAAGAGATTCTGCTTTGGACAACTTTGAACCTGCTTTTTCTCCTGCGAGTAATACGCTGAGTTGTGAAGATACGCTGCCAACAACCTTCCCACCTGCGGCCTTGATGGCTAATTGAACTTCTTTCCGTGGCTTTTGAAGTGAGCCGGTAAGACAAAACGTCATCCCATCGAGTGGACCTCCTGATGCTGCTTTTGGCTCATCAAGAAGAGTAATCAGTGTTGCAAGGTCAAGTAACATTTCTTTTCTCTTTGAAAGACCATCTCGAACTTGGAGGGCGACCTTACTGCCAATCCCTTCAACATTACACAATGAGCGAATGGCTTGGTTTTCCGAATATGGTTTGTCTTTTTCATCGAGAAGTGGTCCAAAGTTAGCATCTTCTTCGGTTGCAAAAGCATCCTCGACCCATTGTAAAAGTGATGTGAAATCGCCACAGTGTTGTGCGACAGATGTGGCTAATTCTGGCCCAATCCCCGGAAGGCCCAACGCGTGCAAGAATTTGCCGAGCGGGAGTTCCTTGACTTTACCAAGTTCATTCAAAACATTGAGGGCGGACTTTTCCCCCATCCGATCCATATTTTCGAGTTCCGCTTGCTGAAGACGGAACAAATCCGGAATATTCGTAATATGGCCTTGTTCGAGTAACTGTTCAACGAGCTTTTCACCTATGCCGTCCATTTCGAGCGCTCTACACCAGTAGAGAATCGAACGGCTCGTTCGAGCATCGCACATAAGGTCCGTACACCGTAAAAAGGCTCCATCTGTTTCCAAATCCCCTTCACAGGCAGGACAATGAGGAGGGATGGTGATGGTGGTCTCAAGAGGTAATTTTTCATCGAAGAGTGTTCCGTCAGCATGGTATCGATTCGCAAGGTCTTCCTGTTTGGCTGGACCTAAGCCAGATTCAATTTTAGGAATCACATCCCCTCTTCGAACGATGAGTACTCTGTCTCCGAGTTGGAGGCCGAGGCGCTCGACTTCGCCGACATTGTGCAACGTAGTATGTTCGACGGTCACGCCACCAACCGTTTGAGGAGCGATGCGAGCGACTGGAGTGACCACGCCTGTTCGCCCTGTTTGCCAATTGACTTCGAGAATCACCGATGTTGCTTCTTCTGGAGGGAATTTCCATGCCAGTGCCCAACGGGGGTGGTGAGCCGTCATACCAAGCAAGTCGCGAGTGGCAAGAGAATCGACTTTGAACACAACACCATCAATTTCGAACGGGTGTTGATCTCGAATTTGCGCCCAATGTTCAGTTGTTTGAATCATCAATTGGGCGACTTCAGAAGGTGTTTGGGCTTGATGGATTTTCCAAGGTGCTGGGCAAATACCAGCAACTTCACTTAACCAATCAAGGATTTCGCTGTCGAATTCAGTCGTTGGTGGCTCAATAGCATCTGGGTGACTGTCGATAGGGGCTGGGAATTTAGCATCATATGCTTGGAAGACCAAGTCATTGGGCTTTGCTTTCCCTTCTGCTCGCTTTTGGCGAAGAGCCCCTGCCGCAAGATTGCGAGGGTTCGGAGAAATTTCGCTGTATTTCGATTGAAAAACATCTCGTTCCATAACGACTTCACCGCGAACATGGACGTCAACATCAACATTCAATCGCTCAGGGACGTTGCCCACTTTACGAGCATTACGAGTGACATCTTCGCCCCTCTCTCCGCTCCCTCGAGTTGCTGCTCGGACTAATCGGCCTTTTCGATACTCCAGAGATAGAGCCGAACCGTCGAGTTTTGGTTGGGAAAGAAAACGGGTAGCCCCTAGTGCAGTCTCCTGAACAAAATGATGTATTTCTTCAACAGCCGTTGCCTTGTCAAGACTGCGCATTGGAAACATATGCTCGACTTTAACCGAACCAGGATCGATGTCTGCCCCTACACGATTGAGTTGGGGGTGTTCAGGAGAAAGAGAGTTCAGTTCGTCCCACAACCGGTCGAAGGCAGCGTCTGAAATTTCGGGTTCTGCGACATTGTAGTAGAGATGTGAATGGTGACCAATCCGTTCGGCAAGCCACGCTATTCGCGCCGGCTCATCTGTTGGAGAAGGGCCGGTCTGCGCCATAATAGAACGAGGGTATCGAGACTTCTTAAGGCTCCCTTAACGGTCAACTGAAACGAAGAGCCACAAAATCACTGTTCGCCATTGGGCAGCGCGTCATAATTGCTTGAGAGAGGATTCTCAAATGTATTTCAGCAACCACGTGAACGGTTGCTTCAAACAAATGTCCGGCATGAACGGTGTTGTCGTTGGCTGTGAAGGTCGCATGAATATGTGTGAATGCACTCCCATCTTCATGGCGTGCTAAGTTTCCTTGCATGCTTACCAATTCACTTGCTTCTTCAAGTGACCACTGTTGGTACTTGTGGGATTCGTCCATGAAGCCGTGTACATTCATCCGAGTTCGGCCAATACCGCTGGTGATGGCTGCAGCATCGATACCGGCTTCATCTGCAAGAGCGCGTATTGAGGCATGAATTTCTTCACCCGGGTCAAGTCGCAAAAATACATCGTCGCCGCTTCGTGTCCATTCCATAACACGCCCAATGCAAGACGACTATTGAGAATAACGCTACTCTTCTTCCGTTTCTTTTTCTGTGGTTTGAGGCCAATCGCCTTCAGTATCAAGCGCTAAAAGAATACGAGAACGGGCCACTGACAAGTCATTTTGCGCACCACCTAATGGCAGAGGCCCGAAAATACCCCAGCCTTTCCGTAACAGCATTATTCGACGAGCCGGTTGGCGGCGGGCAAGTCGCAATCGATTCCAATCATACCTCTGGCCATCAGCAAAAAGGTGAGTGCGGGTGATGGCATATCGCTTTGGAATAAGTAATGAAATGATGTGGAGCGATAAAAGCGCACCCCAGGCAATACCGTACCAATAACTGGTGTTTGATACGCTGATAAGCGCCCATGGAAGAGCGATCATGGCAGACATCGAAGCAAGATTTCCCCATTGACGAATGACTTCATGGGGCCCTTCACTCTGCCAAGCAAAACCACCATTCTTCAATTCACCTAATTGAGGTATGTCACTCCTTTGTCGAGTCAACCAAAAGGCGTCCCAAGCCACGATAAGACCGAGAATGAATACCGCAGTGGCAGCAAATGCATTGGCAGATAAGAGCAAGTCCTGGGCCATATTCACGCCTCACAAATGTTTCTCGTCAATCGGGCCAAGTTCGCCACCGCCACGCTTCACTCTCATCATAAAGAGAGCAATACCTGCAACAATGAGAACAATGAGCAAAAGTGTACCCGTGGAAAAATCCCCACTTTCTGTTGCCGTTGTACCTTCTAATATGTCGAGAATACCATCATTATCATCGTCCGGGTCTGCTACAAGGTAGGTGGTTTCCCCTTCAGGGCATTTGACATCATTCGGTAGTCCGTCGTTATCGGTATCTTGCCACGCACACGGGTCAACCGGCCATGCGTCTCGAGTGTCGGGGTGACCGTCGTTATCATCATCGGTGTCTTCACTGTCTGGACCGCATGAGTAACCATTGGTTTTATCAAACCACACACTTGTGTTCAAGGTGAAAATACAGGTATTCGTCCAATCTTCATCACTGTCGAGTTCTGTGACTTCAAAATCAACCGCATCACTGGAAGTAGCACCAAGAGTATCGGTCACTCGTAATTCTAGAACATACAATCCAAATTGTAAATCCGTGATGTTGTATTGTGGTTCATTTGGACCACGCATGACTTCAACTCCAGTTGAATCAGAAATAATCCATACCAAAGTTAAATCCTGTACCTCATCTAAATCATCTGAGTATTCTGCTGCTGCGAGAAGATGGACCGACTCCATAACGCGCTCACCTGAATATGGTTTGACAATTTCAACGATGGGTGGATTGTTTGAAAGTAAAGTGATTTCAATGAGCAGAGGGGTTGTCTCAGAATAATTTGTAGCATAAACAGTATTTGGCAAACCACCAGCTTGAGTTGTAACGTTGAAGGACGTGAGTGTAGAACTCGTTTGGTTACCCGCATATGCTACTGGGATTTCTACAAGCAGTGAATTGCCAAACACGGATGTTGAAAAGGCAGGGTCAAGGCCGAGTGTTTGTATTGAAAATTCAACATCCTGAAGTATTCCATTTAATTGAGCACTGAGGGTAAATGTCTTCCAGGTCCGTAATTCTGCACCATCGTACATTGAAGGGTTTTCAGTAGATGTATCGATGAGATCGATAACCATCATTCCTGAAGCGGAAATGACTCCATACATGATGCCGCCTTCTATTCGGGCTGGGTAATTCTCCGATGCAAGTACGGTCGAAGTGATGATGTCGGGGTTACGGAGAATCAATGGAGCGATGGCGCCATCGCCTTCATCTCCGTGTAAATCAATTCCAACCGAGTAAGAAAAGGCAACTAAGTCTTCGATGACCAGAGAGTTAGAAGAGCGTCCATGGTGGCTTATGAACGCAGTTCCTGAACCAAGACCATTCAACATAACATCATGCAATGTTCCTGCTGAGTTGTCGAAGTCAAGCCCAGGTGAACCTGTAAGTTGGATATGGCTCATCTGGATGTCACGGCTGTTTGAACCGGTGATTCCCGCTCCTGCTCCAACAGTTCCATTCAAGTGAGTTACCGTAAAACCTTCATCGATTGAATCGAGAGCGAGAATATGACCACTACCGTTGAACGAGGAAGCATCAATGTTCGACAATGCTCCGGTAACCGCGGTAAAGTCAAATCCAGTTGAGATCTCATCGCCAATAACAACCGTATCAAAATTGAGTGATATTTGGCGAGCCCAGACGCCAATGCCGTTGCATGATTCGAGTGTAACTTCGGAGAGCGTTAGATGACTCGATGATGGGAATGCCTTGATGCACCCGTTCCCTGCATCATACATGTGCGAGTTTTTGAGCGTAATGTTCGCATTACTGTTACTGTTGATGACAATGAGGGGGTCAGCACCTGAAGAACGTGCCATAGTGATCCCGTCACCGATGAAGGTTCCTTGACTATCAACTGTTAAAGCCGGTGAGGCTTCGACGATATTGGTCAAAGAAAAATCGAGGGTTGAACTGGCGCCGCCCATGACAAAGCCACCCCAACGAGAGCCTGAGCCTGTTGAGGAGAGGGTTGCTGCTCCTGCATCAATACGACCATCGACGCTGATTTGACTCCCTTCGGAAATGCGCAGTGAAACGCCATCATCGATTGTTAGCGTCCCCAATGCTTCAACATCAAGATCACCATCGAGGAAGTACGGGCTCCATTGGGCTTCGAGAACCAGCCAGTTAGAAAGAGAACCCGGCATGACCGTCGAAGCCATGAACATGTGCTCAAACGAAGTCGAGGAATCCCAAGTCACGAAATCCATAAATGAGCCAATTTGAAGATTAATATTTTTGATGCCTCCGACCGTTTCAGAATCATCATCGACGTACCTTGCAGTTGCAGTGGTCGAAACCTCTCCGTTCACATCGGTTGAGGTGACTGCACCATCAATCGAAATTAGTGCACCTGCAACAGGTTCTCCTTTGTCGAGAACAGTGAGTTGAAGAGAGGATAAAATCGTAAGTTCAGCACTGGTGAGAGCTGTGACCGTTCCACCAACGCTTCCTTCAAGCATCTCGATTGGACACCCAGGTTGAATCATCAAAGAACCAAGAATATCTATGTTTGAGACGCTACGTGTTGTTTGGCAAGCCCATGTAAGGTTGGAGGCAATAGTCATTCCTTGCCCACCATCTGATTGCGTGAGCACTGAATCAAAACCAAGAGAAAGACTGTTCGATACAAGAGATGAGCCGCTGCCGGTCAATTCACCTGAACCCTGAATCTCAACGCTTCCATCAGCGGGTAGAACCAGAGATGTCTCAGACAATTCTAAGCCCGCCCCTGTAGATATGGTAAGGTCTCCAGACATCGTATGTGGCAGTCCATCAGGTCGAGGGCCGAGGAAGACAAATTGACCTGTTGAAATAATCCAGTCGGCTTGTGGAATAACTGGTACTTGTACTGATTGACCATTTTGGGAACCATACAATACAACGCGTACACCAGCACCGGCAAGAGTAACATCGACTGAAGATCCACTGCTGAGAAGTGGAAGTGTGGCTCCTCCGTTAACGTCGCTTTGAATTGAAAAACCATGAACACTGATTGTTGCTTCAACTGGGTTTCCAGCTAAGTCGGTGAAGGTAACCGGAGTTTCTTCAAGATACGATGCTGACGATACTGCAATGTTCATCGTTGTTGAACCACCATAGATGAGTGTGCCATCGCCTAGGGCATCGGATGAAGAGGTGGGTGTGTTTTGAGGCTGGAAGTTACGAATGATGGCGTTTGAAAGGGTACTGATGGAAAGCGGGGTAGTATGGGTTGCTGCAGTCCAATCGGAAACATGCAGGTCGGAAGATTTGTCGAGAATAACGCCCTTAGGGTAAACGCGTGTATTCAACGTATCAACGTTGAGCGAACTGCGTTCCAATTGAATGCCGATACCTTTTCCATCTTGAACTGAAAACGAACTCCCTGATATTTCGGCATGGTTTGCCTGAATACCGTTACCAAAATGAAGTGATGAGAAAGAGGTTGATTCGATGGTAGCATACCATGCAGTGAGGCCGATTGAAGTTGTATCTTGGGCAGAATATGTTTTTGATGCACTAACTGAGGTCCATTGGTGGTGCCCATCGAGAAGGTCGTAAGCGGTCGATGTGGTCGATGTCATTTCAACAGAAACTTCATTGAGAATACTATCAGGGTCACGGAACTCTATACCTTTGGTTCCAGCGGTTATATTGATAAAATCGAGGCTTATGTGGCCAGTTCCTGTTCCTTCAATCCCACGTTCAGTCGCAGAAAGATTGAGCCCGGATATTGAATGATTGCCAGAACCTGAAAGAAAGAAGCCGTTGGAAACATTGGAAACTTCAATGCCATCCCAACTGCAGGTGCCCGTACATCTTTGATCGACTACAGGAAGTGATTCAGATGGATTGCCTTCAAATTCGATATCGTTGATTGAAAAAGCACTCGCCCCATTCGCCAGAAGAAGGCGATGACCTGTAACTGCACCATTCGAGACGGTTAAATCGTCACTGTTGGCAGCATCGATAAGCAAAGCGACATTCGTGCCAGTTATGCTTTGAACAGTAGTCGATGCTCCTTGTTGGCTTGCAATTGCAACGGTTGTGTCTATGAATCCAATACCTGTTGCAGCAAGTGTTCCACTTGTCGAACGCAAACCTGTCCCTGCTTGGGAAATAGTCACTGCGTCAAGGGTGCTCGTACCTGTTGACCAAAGTCCACCTGCAATATCACTGAAAAGGCCTGTTGAGAGATTTAAATTCCCAGAGTTTCGAAGAACTTCATAATCGATATGTTGTGCCGTAAGGGATTCAATATTTGCCGAACCGAAAACATTGACGCCGATATAGGCATCCTCGATAGTAACTTTGTGGGCTGAAAGTTGCCCTTCCACCTTGAGTGCAGTTTTCGCATTCTGGATTGTTACCTCGTTCAAAACCGCATGACCTTTGCTTGAAATATGAATTCCAGTCCATAGGCCAGCTCCGTGTGAGCCACTCGTGAGTGGTACTTGAGACGAGAAAAAGTCGGTTTGAGCCGCAAGGAGTGTACCCTCGACTCGAATCCAATACCCATCTCCACCATCAACCGTTGTTCCTGGGGACAGCGTGAGTGTTGAACCATTCATTACCGTGACGTTTCCGGCGAGGATAATGTCGCCAGACCACGTGGTATCGGTACTTACTGAAGTGTCTGTAGCCGTTACAGGTGTTGCAAGAAGAGAGAGTGGAGTCAACAAGAGAAGAAGGGTCAAACACAGTGCCCGAACAGTTCGCATGTTACCTACTTTTCAAAGCCCCATATCAAACCAAAGGTTACCGGTCTCAAAAAATTGAGTTTTAGTAGCATTCAATTGGTAATGGTGTAAGTGGGCCCGCCCAGATTTGAACTGGGGTCTGACGGCCCCCAGCCGCCAAGTATAGGCCAAGCTAACCCACGGGCCCGGGTTGGTACGTCTCACTGAATGGAAGTGCTGAAAGGAGCGATTTCGTAGATGAGGTCAATGTGACCGACATACATACGGCGGCAACAGTAGCGCATTAGACCAACTTTGTCAAGCGCATCTGCCATTTCGACACCTGCTGCTGTCAATTCACTGAATTCTTCCCACTTGTGGGCAATAACGCCCCCGCAACTAAAACATCGTATTGGTATAATCATAATATCGCCTCATCGATAGGACTTCTGCTTCTTTCGACGAGCACCGCGTCCGAGTTGGTGCTTGGCTTCCTTGCGTCGTGGATCGTTAACCAAAAGGCTACGGTCGAAGCGAAGGTATTCTTCTCGAAGTTCTTCATCGATACCTTCTGCGCCACCGTTGTAAAGAACAAGGCCACGAGCGATTGCGGTTCGAATAGCGTCAGTCTGACCCATTATTCCTCCACCAAGAGTGGTGATGGTAATGTCGACCTTGCTCAATCGGTTCATTGCATCTGCAATAATCAATGGTTCCATTGACTTGCGACGTGCAAGAGACGGTTGTAGAATTTCGATAGGTGAACTGTTGACACGAACTCTGCCTTTACCTGCCTTCAGTGAAGCACGGGCAACTGCAGTCTTACGCTTACCAGATGATTGTACTGACTTTTGTTTTTTACGAGCCATCATTGCTCACCTCCGGTCCAACGGTGGGATGGTGCGCCGAGGTCGGCGCTAATATCTCCAAGAGTGATGAATCGCTCTGGGAGGTCTTTGCGGAATTTTGTGGTATCGCCATGAACGTGGCCTTCAGGAAGGTCACCAGACAAATGAGCAGGACAGCCAATTTCAACACGCAAATTGCGTAGTGCTCGGCGACCACTGCTGATCTTTTGATATGGCAACATTCCACGAACTGCTCTCTTGAGAATCATGTCAGGCATACGTGGGAAAAACGGACCTTTACGGGCGTGATTCAACTTATACTTGGCGTGATAGGTGTTGAGAACTGAGCGTGGGCGACCAGAGACAATTGCATGCTCTGCATTGATGATAATCACTTTGTCATCGCGATGGTCACGGGCTGCCTTAAGCAGAATATCTGCTGTAGCTGAAGCGAGACGACCGAGAATCAGTTCGTTCGCGTCAAAAACATAGGTTGTTTCATCCAAGAATAACAACCCCCGTTCCAGATGGATTTTCGTTCATCAGCTCGCTGTAGGTCATAACTCGACCACCAGCGGCTTCTATTTTCTCACGTGCACCATTGCTGACACTGTAGGCGGCGATCGTGTGGTTTGCGGACAGTTCACCTGAGCCGAGTAGCTTGCCTGGTACGAGGATGGTTGCACCCTCTGGGGCGTAGCGACTCACGCGGCTCAAGTTCGGCTGTGCCCAATTCTTGCGACTCTTGGAGAGTCGCATGGCCACATCTCGCCAAACAGCGGCACCGGTGTCGCGAGACTGGGCTTTCAACTGGCTGATTACATCAACCAATCTTGCGTTTGTCTTACGTATCGGATTACTCATTTGACTCCCTCGATGCTTTGAAGCAATTCGCCGACCGGCCATCCCATTATCAATGCACCGACGCGGGCGCCGTGTCATTCGCGTCGCAGTGCACCGAAACTCTCGATTCGATGACATATTCTGGCGCTCGCCATAAATATTCAATAAAGGTTCACTCGTAGAGAATCTCGCCCTTTGCATCAAGCAATTCTACAGTGAGTCCTGCGGCTCGACCTTGAATGATGATTTCCTCATGGAGGGTATCTGAAAAGTCGTCGAGAGCACCAAGTGCCGTAACTCCAGCAACATCGGTTAATTGGTCGATGAGATGGTTCAGAACACATGAAACGCCGTAGGCTTGACCTGCACGGAATGCGTGATCTACACCACCGATTTCTGGGTCTTCGGCCTTCATACGTAGCAGGACTTGTTGAGAATACGCAACAAGGGCACCGTAAATCGATTCGATGATTTGTGCTGCTTCAAGATCGCCCAACAACATTTGGGATTGGGCAAGTGCTGCGCGTACGGCTTTACCGTAAGTCGCATGCGCTTCAATCGTGTCAGTTGTTTCGGCTTGCATGGCTTGGTCGATGAGTTGCTTCCAGTCTTCCATGGGCAAGCCACAGCACACCGGCCCCTTGAAGGTTAAGGCGAATAGGTATGGTCTGAGGTTTCAAATTTTGAAATCTGTGCCTTCGCCTTCAACGATTCCTGCTTGACGGACTGAGCCATCTGCTGCAACGAATTCGCCAGCCCTTGTTTGCTTGTCATACAGATTAACCAATTCTTTGCGTTCAACCATGCCACCTTCGCCAAGAGCGACGGTGAGTGAACGGGCAATTGCATCCAAGGTAGTCAATGCCTTGTCACGATGGCTTTCATCGATGTTGTGATCCGAATAACGTGCTTCTTCGAAGACCGAGAGGAAGAGGTCAAGTTGGTCAGAAGGCACCATGTTGAATGCTGTGCGAACGGCTGATTCGAATTCACGAGTGGTTTCGTAAACCTTCTTCATGAAGCCATAGCGTTTGAAGTGCTTAACCAAATTCTTGTAGCATTCGAAAATTGCTGCAATATATTCGTTACTGGCTTCAAGTTGCATCATTGTGTCAGTCAAAATACCCTTGAGTGCTTGGACCTGACGACGAGCTTGGGCTCGCTGATAGTAGATCGCTCCAGCAATGAGTAATGCCATTGCAACCAGTACGAAAGACATGGTCTTGGCTGGAGTGAAGAATCCTGCGTCTGCTTGGATAGAAGTTGCCTTCATCCAAGTAACTTCATGCGTTACATTGTCAAGAGACTCTTCGAAGTATGTTGAACCAGGATAGTACGCAATGATTCGCCATTGGCCTGAACATGGGACACCGTCACATGTTTGACCGGCAAAGGACCATTCGAAGTCGGCAATACCTTGCTCGTTCGTTCGCGATTTATTGGTTCCTTCAACAACCCATTCACTGAGTTCATCAGACCAATATTGACGGACGAACCAGATTTCCTCGTTTTCTACAGCAAGGTCCAGTCGATCACGCAGAAGCGCAATAGAACCAATCACTGCGTCATCATTATCCAATCCATTATCGCCTGTGTGACTCCATGTTTGCTTCACTTGCAAGTCAATTCGAGAACGAACCAATACCAGTTGGTCGAAATGGGAGCCATTCAAGACATTTGATGAATCCTTATCGCAACCACCTGGGACATTGAGGTCGGGTTCAAAGGCAACACGCAGCGTGCGGAAGCCTTCCAACTTACCGCCAGTTGTTTCGACGCCTCGCAAGGTTGGGTTTTGGCTTGGGTCGCCACTGAACCACTCAACTGTTCCATCGATTTCGCTGGTGCGGATGGTTGAAATTGGGCGGATGTTTTGCTCAGGGTCAAGATAGATATTCAGACACTTTCCACCGACATACTGACCGTTGGACTGCATCAGTTTTGCATCGACGTGGAACGATTCCTTGAGGTAAAGAACCGGGTATTCAGTCGTGTTTGGTGCGGTCCATGTTTCGACGCTGGACTTGAATGGTCCAACTTCGTTCAAAGCTAATGTCGAGTTCGAAAAGACATCGAATTCGGTTTCATAGGTATCGTTTTGATAGCGGTAAGCATCGTTGTTATCGTAAGACGAATAGGTGACGATGACCTTTGCTTTTCCTGCAGAAACATCGGAAAGCGGACATTCGATAGAGAAGTATCCATCGAGGTCGGTCATTCCCGAGTTACACGATGTTGGGCTCGATTGACTGTTCACCATCTCGTAGTTGACACGAATCTTACGGTTGGTCAAATTAGTGCCCAATTCGTCTTGTAATTGTCCTGTAACAACCATTGGCTTTGGAATAACTTCACCCGTAATTGGACTTACTTCGCTCGTGTAGACGATTTGATCATCAACTGACAAAGCAGTTCGACCAATGAAGGAGAATCCATTTGCATTGTTGGTCATCTTCAATCTGAAGTGGTCGTTTCCAGACACACCGAGGCAAGAGTCCCACGCGCCCTGGATACTAAGAGAGGCTGGTTCCAGTTGTGCGCAACCTTCGTTTGGCAAAGTTTCTTCAAACCGTAGAATGACATTCACTGGCCCGAATCCGTCTGGAAGGAAAGACGCTGGGTCTTCTTTCAGAGCGGTTGCGTTCAATGGGGCAATATCGGCTTGGAGACATCCTGCCTGTCCGTTGAACATTCCGCTGGCTTCGAGGCGGTCAAGGATTCCATCCTGGTTGATATCTCGGTCCCAAATACCGTCACCGTTTCCGTCGTAATAGCACATGTGGGCTTTGTCTGGTTGAACATCTGGTAGAGTGATTGAACCTGCAGATGGTCGAACTGTAGCAACAATTTGACGGTGTGTAACGCCATTAAAGTCCACTCCTTCGAAAATCACATCAACGAGTCCGCCGTTTGGTGCGGATGCGCCATCTAAGGAAGCGCCTCCAGCATCACGCACTTGCGTCGTATTATCGTCAGTGACTTGTCCGGTGAAGGACCATAAATCTCCAGATTGACGGAAATTAGGATCGGTCGAAACAATTGAAAGGTAAGTTCTCGATACAACCCACACTTGTTGAACCATAGTGTTGCCCTTGAGCAGCGGTGTTCCAGCAAATTCGAATTGTAAATTGAAATCACCTAATGAGTCGGCAGCAGAGATGTTGAATGGTATCTCAAAGAACCCGTTATCATCGGTATAATTGACTCCAGAACGGCCGTCTGCGGACCAAGTATAATTCACTGGTACGTTACGAACAGGCTGAAGGGAATTGTCAACCAATTTGGCTTGAATCGTGGTAGTTGTGTTTCGATACAAACGAGGGACTGAAGTGGTTTGGAAGTCGGTTGTTCCAACAACTGTGACGTTGATGTACGCACCGGTTGCAGCAAGAGTGGAGCTGTTACCTGTAAAGTAGAACGCCGAGTTGGTGAAATCAACACGCATTCCATAGGTTCCGGAACCGTATTGGCTGTACCAAGACCAGTTGTATTCAAACTCTGCAGCACATGTTGGGCAGGCCTTTGTCGGGCGTTGCGTGTAGGCTGTTTCTTGCTGGCCAAGGAATTGACCATTGCCGTCGATGTCGACTTGAAGTGCAATTGGGTCTGCATCCCAAGGAACATTGGTTCTGTTGGTGACTGAACCAGTGACGAAGAGTGCGTCGCCTGTGTTCATTTGCGGAACGATTTCACACCGGACTAAACTGTCTGGGTCTGTCGGGTCGACTGCACCACAAGGTGGTAAATCGCCGTCTCCACCGTTCACCAAAGCGATGAACCAATGAGTTGAATTCGTTGATATGAAGTTTCGCAATTGAGTTTCCGGCCCAGTAAGATTGAGTGCGTTTCCATCCCAATTCTTTGCTTGAACGTGTGACTTCTTGTAGTCATCGAAATTCAAACCTGCACCATTCAGTGCTTCAGAATGGAAGAGCGTTGCCCAGTTTCCAAAGGTACCATCACCGTTATTGATTGAGGAATTATACCAGTAGACTGGGTTTGTTCCCTCAACGATCATTTGCGCTTCGATGTTCATGCGGTGCATGACACGGATTGCTTGAGGTTCGGTACTGTCGCCATGAAGGTAAGGGAATGGCCATTCAGGCGCTAGGTCTGGTTGCACATTCGTCGTTACTTCATAATCGCCTGCGGGGAGGCTTGTGTTGGTGTAATCATACGAAATTATGGCACCGGTTCCGTCGAGGAGAGGTTTGAGTTCCTTCGATTGTTCATCCCAAGCAACTTCTTCATATCCGCCAGGAATTTGGCCAACACCATTGTCTCGAGTCGAATTCCACTGAATTTGTTTCCATAAACCATTGATGCCGATATCTTGGACGAATGTTACGGAAACAAATCCATTACTTCCGCCACGGTAACCGTTTCCACCAAGTCCAGTGAAATTAGTCGGGTGGGTGTAGTTGCCAAAGATTCCTCCTCGAACAGAGAAGGTGAATGGTACACTTGGGACTAAGTTATCGAAGATGCCACGTTGTAAATCAGCGGTATAATACGACCACATGTCAATCCAGAATGGTTGTTCATCGCTTCGGAAATAACTATCCAAGTAAATGTCAGCTGTGAGGTTTGCTTCAGCGCCCAAGTAATACGATTGGGATTCATTGCCATTGAATGCAAACATTTCAGTCACAATTGCATAGACTCTGTAGGTGGTATTGTCGCCCACTGTCAAATCTTCAGGGTAGAGGAATTGACCAACTGTGAAGTTACCAACTACAGACGTCAAGACGTTGATTGTCTCGACTGCGAGTGTTCCATTGTCAGCCCATTCAATATGGACTTGGACTGGAAGGCCAACTGCAGGCTCAAAGGCACCAGTGACTGGATTTACCCAATCGACGTGCCCACTGAAAATGGATGGTGATTGGGCATCAAGCCACAGAGTATCAGGCAGATTGAGCGTGATGTATGTTGGTGCTTTGTCATCTTCATCAAGCACGCAATTGTTGTCATGATCCCAATCACTTGATTCGCCCCCATTGTAGCATGGGAATCCAGTTTCGCCTTCTTCAAGATGGTCGAAATCAGCGTCGACAAGCGTGTCGTTATCGTCATCGTTATCGATTGCATCTGGTCCTGTTCCTGCATCCAATGGGTTTGCAAGTCCTTCTCCGTCCCCAAAGTCGTCATGGTCCCAAGGATTGGTTGAGTTACGGTCGAAGCGTGTAGGCCAGAGTATGACTTCATCATCATCAAGCATTCCATCTTGGTCATCGTCGGTATCAATATCATCGCGTTGTCCGTCGTTATCATGGTCGAAGGCAGCAACAAGACTGATTGCCAATTCTACGGTGTTGGAAATTCCATCTGCGTCCCAATCATCATCTGCCCAATCAACGATTCCATCGTTATCATTGTCAAACGGAGATTGTTCTTCGCCCCAGAAACAATTTGGTAGTGTCTCTTGGACAGAGTCGAGAATTCCGTTGTTATCGTCATCAGGGTCTTCTGCATCAGGAACTGCATCGTTATCGTTGTCGACGTCATAGAGTGTTGGTTGAATCAAGCCTTGTGAAAGAATTCCTCGGTCCCAAACTGCTTGGAAATAACCGTCGTCATCGACGTCTGCGTCGTTTCCGTCGTCATCGTTATCAACACAATTTGTTCCACTGAAGAAATTGGCGTTTTCTTGGTTCGCATCGTTATCAAGATCGTCATCAACATCGATTTCGAAGAAATCCCAAATTCCATCATTGTCGTCATCAACATCGTACCAATCATACACTGAGTCATAATCGTCATCGAGGTCAATTGTCGCATTCGTGAAATCGCCATCGATGTCTCCATCAACGGTGTTATTGATCAAATCCGCACCGAGTTCATCAGGGAAATCTGCAACGAGTCCGTTGTCGGAGGTCCATTGCCAAATTCCTACTGCCAATCCAATCCAAGTTACGAAAGCATCTCGATTGTTGAGCATTTGGAAGTGTGTAATACCTGATTCGACTGTACCATCGCCGCCGAAGTCATAGTGATAACAGCCACCTTGAGCACCAGGGGTACAACTCCAGTTGCCGCTTGGGCCACCAGGTGTTGCGCCTTGGTCGATGAAAGCGTCTGGTCGAGTTGAATATGGAGAGCCGAATTGAGCGTTTACTCCATTGAGCGGCATGTGGTAAGAAATAGCGTAGCTGTAACCACAAACATAGCCTCCACCAAGGTTTCCGGCAGACCAACCACATTGAGACATGTTGAATGTTCCACCCATCTTCAGGTCGTCGGTATCGAGCATTCCATCGTTACCTTCGTCTTGGTCCCACCAATCGGGCATGCCGTCGGCATCTTGATCTATGTCAAGTCCATTCGAAAGTGAATCACCATCTGTGTCGATATCCCAGTCATTTCCACCGTTGTAAGGTGACCAGCGAGCAAAGAGGAACCAGTAATATTCTGGAACTGTGCCAGGTGTAACTGGTGTTGTTGTTGCGTCATAGCCGTTGTAGTCAAGTACGACATCAGCGAACGGATTGTGCCAGAACACAAGGTTCCAGTGGTCCGTTGAGTTGTCAGTATAAGGGGTGCTGTCTTGGCTACCATCGAGTGTGCCACCGTCTGCAATAGGGTAGTAGGGGTTTGCAAAATTATCATTTGCGTCATAATCAACCACACCACAATTGCCGTCATCTGGATCATAAAAGTCAGAAATACCGTCATTGTCATCATCCCAGTCGATGTCGTTTTCAAGACCATCTCCATCGATGTCTGAGTCAACTGAGTTTGGTCCGTCATCCCGGTAAAGTGCACCGTTGATAGCGTGAAGGTCTCCATCGTTGTCAAGGTCACAGTCCCAATCGATGTCCAGCGGATCGATGATGCCGTCGTTATCATCGTCGACGTCAATCCAATTGTTGATTCCATCGCCGTCCCAATCATTGAATTGTGAATAGGATGCACGACGAGTATTACAGCGTGAATCTGGGTTTACTGGGTTTGGGTTTGCAATTGTTGGGCAATTCCATGAAGCAACGTCCGAAGATTTGTCAAGTGGGAAAGAATCATTTTCATTTGAGATTTGGTCGTCATCTAAATCGTATTCAAAATTATTTGCATCTCCGCTCACCGAAATGTCTCCCAGATTATCTGGAGTTGGAGTACCACCCATGTCTGGGTCCAACCAGTCGTAAACAGCATTGTAGTTCTGGTCGAATGGCCGCAGTCGGTCATCGTCTAAATCTTGGTCATAGTCCATTTCACAATCAATTCCGGGAATGCCGTCTGTGTCTCCACCAGGCGTCTGGAAAGGTGATGTGTTGGTTCGAGTGTAATCATTCAACATATCGCCATTGCCGTCAAGGTTAGAACAAGCATCGGGGATTCCGTCGTTGTCATCATCAGGGTCTGACATGTCAAGGATTCCGTCGTTGTCATCATCGGTGTCAGAACTGTCTGGTGTGTCATCATTATCGTTATCAGGGTCGATAAAGTTTGGAATGCCGTCGCCATCAAGGTCGCCATCGATAATTTCGGTAAATGCTGGCACTCCATTTGGTGATGTTGAAGTGACTGAAGGGGCGTTCACTGCATTGACTCGGTTCAGTTCCCAGGTAAGGAAATTGATGCCGCCTGAATATGCACGGTATGAATTGAAATCCCAGTTTACTGGAGCATCGTAAAGATTTCCTGCTTGTGCATGCGTCGTTGTTATTGATGCATTATATGGGTGGGAGTCAGTGATATCGTCAACGCCGTCACCGTCGTCATCGTCATCAAAGTAGTCCTGGATGCCATCACTGTCAAGGTCACATGGCCATTTGAATTGGTCAATACGAGCGTCGTTATCGTCGTCTTCGTCATAACTTCCAGGTCCAGAGCCGTCGGAGTCTTCATCGGTAACGCCATCGTTATCGTGATCCATTGGGTTTTGGTCTGCAAGGTAGAATGCTCCAACTGCTTGTCCAGTCCATGGGTGAATGATGCTTGGGTCAAGGCGTCGGTCAGTACTAACATTCCGTGGGTCCAAACCGAGTGCTTCAAGGGCTGCAATGTCTATTGGCCCTTCGAGAATACCGTCGTTGTCATCGTCCCAATCCTCTGCATCGAGAACACCGTCGTTATCGTGGTCGAATGGATCGGTTCCATAACATCCATCGAAACGTTCGAGAAGGTCATAAATTCCATCGTTGTCATCGTCTAAATCGTAAAGGTCGCTGACACCATCATTGTCGTGATCATCTTTATTGGATTCTTCGAGGAGTGTCGAGTAGTATGGCATAATAGCTGCTATTGCCGATGCGTCTGAGATAATTCCAGCAGCAACTCCCGGGTCTGACCACATGAGGTCCGAAAGGACTGGATGGTCTTCAAGTTGCCATGCATCTTGGCCACCGTTCCATGAGCCTTGCCCACCTTGCTCGGTTGACTGGGCTGAGGCTTGAGTGATTTTTTCACCTTCACTAAATACAAGTGTAGGCTTTGTTTCTTCTGCGCTAAAGTCCTGTACAATAGCCAGCATTGTGCTGGTCAACATCAAAATGATGATGGTCATTGACATGGTGAGCTTTTGGCGTTGGCTGATGGTCTCTAAGTGTGTTTTGGACAGCATGTGGGCACCTCGGAATCATTTTGCCACCGACATACCCTATTTCAAGGCCGTGGCGCGGGTGCGTGTTTTGGTATCACAGAAGTCGTTGCGTATCATCTACGAACCAAAACATCTCGATGTATACACATGAATGAGTAATATTCTGAACACGTGCCTATCAGGTGCTCAAAACTTTGGTCGCACGGTAACTACAGAAGTATTTTCTAAATCGATAATCTCATCGACTTCATCTTCAATGTCAACTTCTTCTTGGTTTTCATCTGTGATTTCAATGCCTTTCTTGGATTCAAGTTTACTGATCTGCTTTTGGAGTAATTCAAATTCGATTTCCAAATCTTCCATGACATCCCGGACTGTTTCCATTTTGTCAGTGATCCGCAAGGCGAGTTTTTTCATCTTACGTAAGACTCGCTTCTCGGACATGTGCTTTCTAGCGACTGACCTGTTATCAATTCTTACATAGTACGAACAAATCGGTAGATGTAAGAGTGGGAGATGAATAAAAGAGGGATTTCCAGGGGGCGAACCCCCTAGAAATCCGGCGCCCCGATGCCA